>NZ_JAOQJU010000009.1:80211-108023 GCF_025567385.1 Dorea acetigenes | reverse complement strand
ACCGCCAAAAGCTAATATATCTGCAATTTTCAAGGTTCCGATGGAGCCATTTTTTCAGCTCCATTTTTTCATAGACTACTTTACACTACCAACTCTCGAATCTCATTATCCATGCATACCCGAATATCCCCATTATCTACCCAGCACTTACTCCACTCAACAACCATTGCGATTGCCTTATCTAAATTCCAATGGGGTTTCCAGCCAAATGTAGTTTTCAGTTTTGAGCAGTCCAGCTTCAAAAAATTTGCCTCATGCGGGCCACCATCATAGTGATTAATCCACTGTATATCATCGCCCCAGTGCTTCACAAACAAATCGACCAACGCACCAGTCTGAAAGCAATCAACATCATCAGGACCAACATTATAATAACCAGCATACTTACCGTCCTCATACTGCATAGCCGCAATCATCAGATATGCGTACAGAGGCTCCAGTACATGTTGATAAGGACGAGTGGAGAACGGATTACGGACAACGATATCCTCATGCTTAATGGCAGCGCAAATGCAGTCTGGGATAATGCGGTCGTTTGCAAAATCACCACCGCCGATAACATTACCGGCACGTGCAGTGGAAATTGCAACTCGTCCATCGGAAAAAAAGCTATTCTTATAGCTGTGCGTTACCAACTCAGAGCAGGATTTAGAATTGGAGTAAGGGTCATATCCATCCAACTCTTCGTTTTCTCTATATCCCCACCCCCATTCTTTATTTAAATAAACCTTGTCTGTTGTAACATTCAGAAAAGATTTTACACAAGTACTGTTACGTACACATTCCAAAATATTCACCGTACCCATGACATTTGTTTCGTACGTATAGGCCGGCGCTTTGTAGCTATCTCTTACAATGGGCTGTGCAGCCAGATGCAGTACAATCTCAGGCTCTGCTCCATCAAAAGCTGCTTTCAAGGAAGAATAATCTCGGATATCCCCAATGACCGAATGAATATCCTGCTCTATTGCCGCAATTTCAAACAACGATGGTGATGTAGGAGGATTCAAAGAATATCCTGTAACAATTGCGCCAACATTAGCAAGCATCTTACATAGCCAAGATCCTTTAAATCCGGTATGACCTGTTACAAAGACTCTTTTCTCTTTATAAAAACTCAAGTTAAAATTCATCATTCATTCCACACTTTCCAAGGTGCATTGCCAGACTCCCAGAGTTTTTCAAGTTGCTGTTTTTCTCTGAGTGTATCCATACACTGCCAATAACCTTTATGTACATATCCAACCAGTTCCTGTTCTTGAACCAACGCAATCAGTGGACCTTTTTCAAACACTGTGGAATCTCCCTCAATATAATCAAACAGTGCTGGTTCAAATACCATAAAGCCGATATTGATCAGATCGCCATCCAAATCAGATTTTTCACGGAAAGCGGCAATCATTCCATCTGAACCAACTTCAACAACGCCTTTGTTCTGTCCAAAGTTGTACATGGACATCGTTCCGATTTTTCCATGCTCCTTATGAAATTCCAACAGTTCAGGAATGTTTATATTCCCAACCGCATCTCCATAAGTCAACATAAACGGCTCATCACAGGTGTAATCTCTAATCCGTTTTACACGTCCACCGGTCTGGGTATTTAAACCGGTATCAACAACCGTGACTTTCCAAGGCTCAGCATGTTTGTTATGAACTATTACCTCGTTACCGTTCGTAAAATCAAAAGTAATGTCTGATGTATGAAGGAAATAGTCAGCAAACCATTCTTTTATTACATGCTGTTTATAACCAGCACAAATCACAAAATCATTAAAACCATAGTTAGAATAGTTTTTCATAATGTGCCACAAGATTGGCATACCACCAATTTCAATCATAGGCTTTGGCTTATGTGCAGACTCTTCAGATATTCTTGTTCCAAACCCCCCTGCTAAAATAACAACCTTCATTTCATCAACCTCCTTTATCGATTAATAAAGCATTCAATTTTGTCAATCACTTTATGCTTACAATATTGCCCAATGCACCTTATCATACTTCCATTGGGCATAATCATTTTATAATCTGGATTGACACTCATTAGTTCATTTAAGTAGATTCTAGAATACGGATGTCCGCATAGCTTCTCCCATGGTCTCACACCCGGTCCGTTAAAATGAATAATTACCGGTTGGTTTTTTGCTTCCATAAATTCCTCTTTTGTTTTCTTCCCAATCTCCGAGTTTATGTTGCAGAACTTTTTATAACTCCAATAGAAAGTGCCTATCATTGCATTAAACCTATAGGGCAACACCAATGTACTCTCCGCTACGATGGCATTAATGACACTCTGATCGTCTGTCGGAAAATTTCCTCCATGATCGTAATAATACTGCAGTATTCTTTGCTGAATTTTATCTTCCCTCCACGCCTTAAGATTCAGTAACATAATACCTGCATTAAAGTAACCTGCTGACCTGCTCAGCTCTGCTTCCTGCAACATTTCCTTATAGATTGGCATATTGTAACTCATTGCACAATAGTAATTAGATATATCCGTCTCATACAGTTCCTGAATTCCACTACAAACATATGTATCAGAATCTATAAATAACGCTTTATCAATCTCTGGTAAAATCTGTGGTATGAAAATCCGTAAAAAGGATGCTGGATTGAAATTAAGTTTTCCCCCCTCAAAAATTGACCTAATAACAGGGTTGCAGTCAATAATTTGAAGTTTTACATTAAATTTTCTACATAATAATTCCATCTTGTCCCTCATTGCAGCAGAAATATCATTCGACAAAATATAAAAACAGCATTCCCGGAGATCCGGGTTATTCTTCAGCAATGAACTCATAGAAGTAAGACAGTATGGAGCATACATATTTGACGATGAATATATAAAATTAAACATTTTTTCCTCCCTATAACCTATCAAACATTTCTTCTACAGCTCGAACTGTATTTTCTTTTGAAAAGTATTTTCCTCTTTCCTTTGCCTTGTTTTTATAATGACATAACAATCCTTCGGTACTTAGCATTTGATACATGCCATCATATATTCCTTGTTCAGAGTTTTCAGTTACTATTCCATATTCGTTGTTCTTTCCAAGCAACTCATACGCTCCGCTGCAGCAGGTACTAACAACCGGTACACCCAAAATTAATGCTTCCGTAACTGCAGTACTAAAACCTTCGCGGCGAGACGAACATACAAATAAATCAGCTTTCGATACATATTTATACGGATTGTCTCTAAATCCAAGAAAATGGAAGGAATCCGAAACCGACAATTCCGCAACCTTTGCTTTAAGTTTCGACTCTTGAGCGCCTGTTCCAAGAATATACATATGATGTTTTATCCCTGCATCAAGTAATTGTTTATGTACAGTTATTAGTCTGTCATACCCTTTTTCACTACGAAGTCGCCCTACAGAACAGACATTTATTTCATTTGAATATGTAATATCCTCTACAGGTTCTTCTCCCAACTCCCGTATCCTATCATCTTCATTAGTGTTATATAGAACCATACAAGGTTTAACAATATGAAATAACGATGTAAAATCTTGTAGTACAGAATCTGCTACACATATTGTCCGATCGAATCGATTGTAGCAAGTTTCAGCTTCCCTTTCAGAGCGAAAACTATAAGAAGCTACTTTTTTTGTGTGCTGTTCGACATGTATCCAGCTTATGAGCTTTGTATCTTCATAAGGACAACCTGAAATAATTCGAGCAGCAGGACCTTCAAGATAAGATACAATAATATCATATTTTTCCCTAACTAATAGATGATACAAGGCTTTTGGCGTAAACAGTTTCATAAAAAAAACATTTCCAGGAAATTGTTTTTTTAAGCCTGGAATATATTCAATCTCTGAATCAAGGTACCGTTTATTTACTCCAACATCAAATAACGTCTGAACAAAAACCTTATATTTTGTTTTATCCAAATTGTTCACCAAGTTTACAAGGACTCTTTCAGCCCCGCCGCCACCAAAACTCGGTATTACAAATAAAATTGTCTTCATTTTACCTCACCATTTAATACCTTAAATATCCAACAAAAAATTGATCTCCCATCACCCTCAAGTTATATATATTAAATAGCAAAAAACATATAATCGCTAATAACTTAAATAGTTTTCGATATCGTTCATCAATGTAATTAAACTCGTAACACAGCAATATAATCATATATGGAGTAAAATACATTGCGAGCCGATAGAAATATACCATGCGAGTTGCGAATATCCATGTCATTAAGTTAAACATTGACATATTAAATGCTATTATATACGTATCTTCATCATCCTCATCAACTTTATGAACAAATAAAGACAATCCCACCGGAACTGCTGCAACCAAAACTCTCAAGAAATTAACACTAGTAGTAGAGTTTAATAGCATATCTGTATATTCGCCACTTCCATATGTCGTTTCTTCCAAAATATCTGCAATGAAAGAACCTACACCAGAATTAAAAAACACATATAATAAGATGCATACAATAACAATACCGGCAGTAGCCTTCCCCCATGGCTTCCGCATAGCCACAAAATAAATTGGAATAAACAGTAATGCCGTTGGATGTATTGTTGCAACTAGTAATACTACAACTAAATAATTAACTAATTTCTTCTCTTTGATATAATTGGGTAAAAAATAGAACATAATAGCAATCGCCAAATACTGGCGTACACCATTCATTGTTTCAAGATAACATCCCGTTGTAATAAACAAAAAAATTGCTAAATCTATATCTTTCCAATATACGTTTTTAACGAACCCCCAAAAAAGCAAACCAACAGTTATAAATGACAATATCCACAGAAAGGCTTGACTATTGGTCGTAAAGCTTTTCACAAATGCAGATAATACAGAAAACCCAACTGAATACGAATCTGAATGAACTATATTTTCCCAATTAAGTATTTCGGAAGGAATCAATGCCTCGAACCCAGCCCTATAACTACGAGTATCTACATATCCATGTCTTAAGCCTGCAACGCAGATAAGCACAAAACATATAATTCCCGCCATTTTTTTTGAATAAGATTTCTTTGCTAACTCCATCCCACCAAATACAACAATAAAGAATATGATTACATGCCACCACGATAAACTACTATTCATTTGATACACTCCGATCAAACTTTCTTTTATGTAAAAATTCATAAACTGATAACGGAATTATACACTTTACTAACTCAAGTACTGCCCCACGAAGAACATACCAATATTTATACCAAGGCATCTGAAGCAAATGAAACCCTATCCACATAACATATATACCATTCATTCGGGCTTTAAATGTTCTTCTATTAGTTGCATTTCTATCATCACGCATCTTATATAAGGGTTCTGAAATATTTGCGCCAACATAACCTCTTCCATAAATTTTGAACCACAAATGGCAATCCTCAACACGAAGTAATTTAGGGTCAACAGTATATCCTTCCACTTCTTGAAACACTCTCTTTCTAATCATTACAGCTGCATGACAAAAAAAGGGTGTATGTCGACAAAAATCATTTTTTGAAGGTCTTTCAATAACCTTCTTTATTCCCCAATCGCCCAGCTCATCAAACATAACCATTTCTGTGCTGACTAATGCAAATTCCGGATGATTTTCTAAAAATATCACTTCTTTTTCTAAACGAGTAGGAGCACATATGTCATCGCCATCCATTCGAGCAATATATTCACCGTTTGCAACTGCCAAACATTTGTTAAGAGTATAGTTCAATCCCATATTCTTTTCATTTTTTAAAATTACAAACTTTTTCGGATATTTCAATTTATATTTCTCGGCAATCTGTAAAGTTCGATCGCTCGATCCATCATCGCACATGATGAATTCCCAATCACTAAAAGTCTGGGATAATATTGACTCGATTGCATCCCCCAAATACCTTTCGCAATTGAATATTCCCATAATTATTGATACTTTTGGACTTCTCATAATTTATATACACCTTATTCTGAAAACAAAGCTCTCATTTTATTAATCATAATTATCATGAACATAAGTGGTAATGCAGTCTTTAACTTACACATATAAAAGAACACTTTCCATTTTATTGGAAAATATTGAAACTCAAGTTTCTGATATGCATGCACTATTTCATCATCTTGAAGAATCTTTTTCATTTTTCTTACACCAGCAAAAAAACCTTCTGGATTACAAATCTCATTAAGTCCTAGCGAAACTGGAGAAAGAGCAATTCGATTTTCTAATGCGATATGAAAGTCCTCATCGCATTCTTTTATGTAATTATCTAAATAATGAAATAATAACTTCCACTGTTCAAACATTCTAGGTCGATATTTTCTTGTTGTCGTACCGTTATCTGTTTTTCTGTAATTGTAGAAACATTTATTTACATATCTAACAACATCACATTCTGAAAAAGCAAAAAGATTATACAATGCATCTTCAGATGTGCAAACTTCTCGTTCGCTAATCCATACTCCTTTTGATGCAATCTTTCTGCTATAGAGTTTTCCCCACATTGTAACTAGCCGATCTGCTTCCTCTACATGTGATAGCTCATTTCCAACTAACCCCACCATACGCCGTTGAATATATTGACCGGATAAATCTCTATCACTTGCAAATAACGGTGTCATAAAAACTCGACTATTATAAATACGTTTGTATCCAAAACAAACAACTTCTGCCCCATCAATGTTGTTTACACAATATTCAATAGTTTCAGCATCAATCCAGTCATCCGAATCAACATACATAATATATTCACCTTGAGATGCTTCAAACCCCGTTCTCCGTGCAAAGGACTGTCCCTCATTTTTCTTGTGAATACTTTTCACTCTATCATCTTGCGCCGCATATGAATCACACAAAGAAGGACATGTATCATCTCCTCCATCATCAACCAATATTATTTCTATATTTCTATATGTTTGATTAAGTAAGCTATTTACACATTGTGAAAAATACTTTTCAACATGATATACGGGAACAATAATACTTACCAAAGGATTATACGATTGCATTTTTATAAATCCGCTCCATAATTTCATTAACTGCACTAATATCAAACTTTTTCATAGTCTCAATATTAGTTGCGCCCATGTTTCTTCCAGCACCCCCGATAATTTTATTCATACCTTCAGCAAATCCATTAACATCATGGCAGTCATAGATAAAGCCGCCCTTACCATTCTCAATAAGGTCAACATTACCTCTGATTCGACTACAAATTACCGGAAGTCCTACTGACATAGCTTCCATTAAAGAAGCCGGTAAACCTTCCTGCAAACTCGGAAAGGCATATGCATCTACCGTATGAAGCAATTCTTTGACATCGTCACGGTAACCTGCAAAAACGACTCGACTGTTCAGCCCAAGTTCTACAACCAACTTCTTTAACTGATGCTCGAGTTCGCCAAATCCTACGATTAGATATTTTACATTTGCTTTTTCAATCTTCGCAAGTGCTCGTATGACAACTTCATGATTCTTACGAACAGAAATCTGTCCTGTACTCATAAAAACAAAATCATCATCATCAAATCCAAATTCCGACCGCTTACTGCTACGATTTATTTCCACACTTCTAAATTCATCTGTATGTATACCAATACCAGGTACATATTGGACTTTTTTAGCATGGAACTTCTGAGCATTCCTATAATCTTCGCGATTAATTGTAATAAGCACATCTGTATAGTGCGAGCAAAATTTTTCAACCGGATAAAAAACTGCCCATGCTTTCTTGCTTGCTCCTTCAAAAAAATGAAATCCATGTGCTGTATAAATTACTTTTGTACCATATTTCTTCCTGGAATCTTTACAAGCCATACGACAGATAACACCACCAATAGGTGAATGACAATGAACAACCTGGTAACATTTTTCATCAACTAACTTCTTCACCATATTATAGGAATCAATTATTTCTTTCACCATAGAAAGGCTTCTTGGAATGGGAATATGATACACGCCAATTCCTTTATCAATCAATTCTTTCTTATATTCATTTACCCTCACCTGACTGGTAATAGAGCCGAATTCAAAATTTGTTGCAACATCCACATCATAATCAAGTTTCAAAAGGATATTAATATTATCCGTATTGAAAAGATCTATCATAGAAGCAACGGAAGCCAGCATAAGAGCTTTAGGCCGGTTATTCGGTTCGTTCACCGTACCTTCTGTACGCATGATGCTCTCTCGCAGTCCAACCACCTGATAATCCATTCCAAGATATTCACTCATCTCATGCGCATAAGCCATATTCCCAAACGCCTTATTTACCAGCCCTCCGATCTTTCCCGGTATCCTGCTGGCAACGGATACTGCCGGATTCAAAACTCCTATTTCCCAGATCTTCTTGCCCGATACTTCCGCAATCTCCTCCACCATTTCGCTGGTTTTCGTCCACTCGCCATTCTGTGGAAGCAGTACAACCGCGTTTTCCTCCACGTCCACGAGCATGGTCTGGCAGAGAAATTCGCACAGATTCTCTATGTACAGCATAGACCGTTCATTCTTTACCTTCGGAAATATAGGAAGTTTCTTCGCAAATTTAGCCAATGTAGGATAATTTCCTTTACTTCCTTTTCCATAAATCATCGGTGGCCGAAGGACAATTACTTTGAAATTATCATCCGCCAGTTCTCTTACTCCCGCATCTGCCTGCAACTTGCTGTCTCCATAAAAATTCGCCGGATTCGGAACCGTGTGTTCGTCTACGATCTTTTTAACCCCAAAGGGCGCGGATTCTCCATAGACAATCATAGAGGACATAAATAGAAACTCTTTTACGCCCTCCGCTTTCGCTTTCTGACAAACCTCTACCGCCAGATCGGTATTTACCGCATAATACTTTTCTTTTGTTTCATCCGATACATTGCCCACATCGGCATGGGCGATGCCTGCAACATGGTAAACAATATCGTACGCGGAGAAATCCCTTTCTCTCCAGGAGCCGTCAATCATGTCAACAGAATCGACTGAGAAATTCCCGCTATAGTTTTTTTCAGCATAGGCTTTAAAAGATTCTCCGATATAGGAGCCTGCTCCGGTAATTAAAACCTTTTTGTGAGCATCCCGATCAACGGAAACCGTCTCGCCAAAGCCAATCTTACCGATAAGCTCTGCGTCACTTTTACTCTCTGTATAATGGCGTCCAACCTTTTTTATCTCTCCCGTTCCGCCTTCAACCACACTGTCATCGCTCCGAAAAACATGCAAGCTTCCCAGGAAGCATTTGACATCCATAACGAGGCTCAGCTTCTCTACATACTCCCCGTCCAGCCTTGCTTTATCCGCAATTTCCAGTTCATCCCGCCCATTGATCTGCGCCCAGCCGGTAAGTCCCGGCTTTACATCATTTGCGCCATATTTATCCCTTTCAGCAGTCAGCACATCCTGGTTCCAGAGAGCCGGGCGCGGTCCTATCACAGACATATTTCCTATAAAGATATCCCAAATCTGAGGTAATTCATCCAGGCTATGCGCACGAATAAATTTCCCAACTTTTGTTATGTACTGATCTGGTCTTTCTAACTGATGCGTCGGGACATCATGGGGTGTATCAAGACGCATGCTTCTAAACTTATGAAGCTTAAAATATTTTTTATTTTGACCTATCCTTTTCTGTGTAAATAAAACAGGTCCCGGATCTTCCATTTTAATTGCCAATGCAATAGTCCCCATAATTGGGCTTAATACTACCAACCCTCCAAAAGACAAGAAAATATCCAATCCCCGCTTTATGTACTTATCATAAAAACCAGGGTTATATTTTTCCTCACCTACAACTTCCAGATGACCTTTCACTCCATCTGCATTTACTGCATCATTTTCATCTTCTATAAAGACAACTTTTTTACCTTCTAATGGATTTTTTTCTTCTGGTTCGTCCTCATATACATAATTTGCTTTCTTATTCTTTGCAATAAGCAATAAGCTTACGCATGCCGCACTCATAACCGCAACTGTAATTCCTATCAATTTTCCAATTTTTCCTTTATCGATAGACATATTCTTACTCTCCGTTTTTATTTATAATTGCAGATTCGTAACCCGAACCGATTTCTCCAGCTTCAAGTTTTCGATAACTTTCAATCCGAACACCGGCTTTTACGATTGCTCCCGAATTAATATGGCTACACTGACCAATTACTGCATTATGATCAACTACAGCGCCTGAACCAATAATTGTTCCCTCACCAATAACAGAATGCGCATTAATAATTGCTCCCGGTTCGACAATCGTACCCATCCCCATATTGGCGGTCTTGCTGACATACGCCGATGGATGTATGAGTAAGGGAACCTTATATCCAAAGCGAAGAAGTTTTTCAAGAAGTTGTCCACGATACTCATTGTTACCTATCCCAACAAACGCCTCTTCATATTCACTTCTAAATTTATCCATTTCGTTAATCTTGCCGATAGCCAAATCACTGTTATCATCAAGATAATCAATTTTTAAATATCCACAATCTTCTGCAATTTCTGCAACTACTTGCCCATGACCGCCGGCACCAATTATCAAAATTGATTTCATATAATCACTCTTTCAGCTTTTGAATTTTTACCAAATGACATAGCTTCGCCACCCGCACCTCCCAGGTGTGGTTCCCCGGCTCCGCTATGTTCAAATGCTTCCCCTGTGTGGTAAACCGACTACAGTTGATTCATCTTGCTTTTCAATTCTTCTATATTCAACTCAAACCCATCTGCCAACACCACAGAGCCGCCTTCTCCACAGACCGCTTCTTTCGGGCAAACCGGTTTCCCAGGAGCATTCTCTATCGTCAATCCCGCCTGCACCTTCCGTCCCATAAATGCAAAATCCATCCATGCGCATCGGTTGTGACGGTCTACTTTTACGATGCGGTCTTCAAAATACTGCAGCGGACCTTCTGTAATCACTGCCTTATCCCTGCCATTTTCCTGCTTGCGCAAATAACCATAAGACATTCTTGCCAATCCCGATTCATCCAATAAGAAGCGGAAAAATTCTATTTCCTCTGCACGCATAGCTGCCGCACCTGCGTCCTTTAACTGTTTGATGAATCCCCAGCATCTTCCCCGCAGCGCTTCTACCAAGTTATCAAATTCTTTCTGCACAAGCTCCGTCCGGACAAATATATACCCCGGGAACATCGGTTTTCGGGTTATTCCTTTCATATCCCGACGGTAATACTCCATCATGGGAAGGAATGCATTTACTCCTTCTTCACACAGGATGTCACAAATACGGCTCTGTCTTTCTGACTGAACAAATAAAATATACCAGTTCTCTTCCATTGCCTTTGTCACTCCCATTTTCCCTGACTCTCTCTAAGCCGTCTTTTCTGTGATTTCCAGCCCTGCTTTCAGGCATATTTCGTTTCCAGCATTTTCCATTTTCAAAAATGCAAGTCGTTTATGCCGATCCACCTTGCGGATCATCTGCTCTCTGCCCCGAAGCGGTCCTTCTGTTATCTGAACTCTTCCGCCTCGGATTACTCCTTTTGACATAGGCAGGTTCTTTTCACTCCCGAAGATTTCTCTTAGAATCCTTTCCTCATCTTCTCCAACCGAAAAGATCTCTTTTTCACCTGTTTCTGCCAGGGGCAGTTCCCTATGCAGTATCTGCAGTGCCTGCGTGAGCGCCTCTTCTCCCCGGCACTCAAAAACCACACACTCGGGGAACAGATTCCATCTTTCCAAATGCCAGGCGCCCTCGTACTTTCGCATTCTCTCGTAAGTCAGCACAAAAGCATCCTGAAGAATTTGTTTATCAGAATGCCTGTCGCAGATTCGTAAAATCTCTTGTTCTTTTATATTGGGAAAGTGAAAAATGTACCAGATAGTAACCCCTCTCTTTCGTAGAGTATCTTACTCTACGATAAAAATTTCTCTTAATCACTTCTCTTTTTACTTGGAATTGGAAAACGGATGAAAAAATATAGCAAATTTGATAAAAGAATTTCTCAAACCATGCCATTTTGTAGAGAATAAGCGCAAAAATTGTATTTCTTGTTGAATTATAAAAAGAATATCGTTATAATAGAGAGCGATGATTTGTAAATAAAGTATTAGAGTAAGATACTCTTCGACAAAAATAGACAAAAAAACTGTAAACCCATGCGATATACGTCATGAATTTACAGTTCTTTTTGATTGACTTACTGTTACTCCTCCAGTTTTATCTTTGCAAATGCTTCTGCAAATGCCAAATTCACTGGTTCGTCTTTTTGTTTATTCAGATATTTCTGGACATCCCGCTTGCTGACTCCGGCGCCTTCCTTCTTTCTTCTTTCCTGGAATGCGGATAACTTTTCTTTATGTCCGCAGGAGCAGACAAAGGTCTGTCCTT
This sequence comes from Dorea acetigenes, assembly GCF_025567385.1. Taxonomy (NCBI): domain Bacteria; kingdom Bacillati; phylum Bacillota; class Clostridia; order Lachnospirales; family Lachnospiraceae; genus Dorea; species Dorea acetigenes. Next base: position 95,731 of record NZ_JAOQJU010000009.1, on the reverse strand, counting down.
CTCCCTTTCCGCGGAGCATCATCTTTTTATGGCAGACCGGACATCTGGCATTGGACACTCTGGCAAGAGTCTCTCGGTGTCCGCATTCTCTGTCCTGGCACACCAGCATCTCTGCTTTCTTGCCTTGTACCTTTAGCATCCGCTTGCCGCACACCGGACATTTTGTATTAGTGAGGTTCTCGTGACGGAAGGTGCCTTCTCCCGCTTTGATTTCTTCAATCAGCTCCTCTGTGTAAGCGGTGATTTCTTTCATAAATGTTCCCCGCTTTTTCTGTGCTTTTGCAATTTGGGATAACTGCATCTCCCAGTCTGCCGTAAGCTCTGGCTTTTTTAAGTCTTCCGGCACAAGGTTCAGAAGCTGTCTTGCCTTCGCTGTCAGATGGATTTCCTGTCCTTTCTTTTCTAACAGAAAACTGGAAAATAGCTTTTCCATAATATCCGCCCTGGTTGCAACGGTTCCCAGTCCGCCTGTCTCTCCCAGCGTTTTTGCCTTCTTCTTATCGTTACTTTCCATATAGGCAACCGGATTCTCCATGGCTGAAAGCAGTGTACCTTCATTAAACGGAGCCGGAGGCTTGGTCTTTCCCTCGGTTACCGTCATGCGAAGTACCGTAAGCTTATCTCCCTTTTTTAACTTTGGGAGCATCTGGCTTTTTAATTCCTCCTGCTCTTCTTCCTCCACATCTTCCTGTTCGTATACCTCCCGCCAGCCCGGGCTCTTTACAACTCTTCCCTGAGCTGCAAAAGTTTCATTGCCAATCATGGCCGTTATCTGTGTCTGCTCATATTCAAATGGCGGATACAAAACTGCAAGAAATCTTTTCACCACCAGATCATATATCTTTCTTTCCTCATTTGCCATGTGCGAAAGCTCCACAAATTGCTCTGTGGGAATGATCGCATGATGGTCGGAAACTTTCTGGTTATTTACGAAAGCCGCTTTCTCTGAAACGGGCTTTCGCATCACCTTCCCCGCCAGTCTGCGGTAGGGTCCTACTGCAATTGCTTCCAGACGGTCCTTAATGGTGGGAAGGATATCTGTGCTTATATATCTGGAATCTGTTCTCGGATAAGTCAGCACTTTATGGTTCTCGTAGAGACGTTGCATAATGTTCAGCGTTTCTTTGGGAGAATAGCCGAATTTCTTGTGGGCATCCCTTTGCAGCTCTGTCAGATCATACAGAAGGGGTGCACCGCTCTTTTTCGGCGTCGTCTTCACCTGTTCGACGACGGCATCTTTCCCCTTTAATTCCCGGAAAAGAGACTGTATTTTTTCCTTATCAAAAGAACGGCAGCTTTTGGAACGGGAATCCTGCCATGTAAATGTCACCCCTGTTCCCACAGCCTGCAATCCATAATAACTCTTCGGTACAAAAGAACGAATCTGTTCCTCCCGCTTCGCCACCATAGCAAGGGTAGGCGTCTGTACACGCCCGCAGGAAAGCTGGGCGTTATACTTACAGGTCAGCGCTCTCGTCGCATTAATTCCTACCAGCCAGTCTGCTTCGGCTCTGCAAAGAGCCGCATCATAAAGAGGGTCATATTCGTGCCCGTTTTTCAAATGGCTGAACCCTTCACGGATTGCCTTATCCGTCACCGAAGAAATCCACAGCCGTCTAATAGGCTTTTTATTTCCCGCTTTTTCAAGAATCAGCCGTGCTACCAGCTCCCCTTCTCTTCCCGCGTCTGTTGCGATTACAATGTCTCCTACGTCCTTTCGGTGGATCTGGCTTTTTACCGACTGATACTGCTTCGCCGTCTGCTTAATCACTTCATATTTAAATTCTTTCGGCATCATGGGAAGGTCTTCCATCTTCCATTCTTTGTATTTCTTATCGTAATCTTCCGGATCGGCAAGAGTTACCAGATGTCCAAGCCCCCAGGTCACAATATACTGATTTCCCTCAATCGCGCCGGAAATATTTTTCCCGCATTTCAGCACCCGGGCAATATCCCTTGCCACAGAGGGTTTTTCTGCAATTACCAATGATTTCATATACTTCCCCTTACTTTCCGGACACCAGATTCCAGAATCCACTGTCTGACTGATATGGTACAATGTCTTCCATGTCAAACGGCGCTGTCACCCATGCATATCCCTGGTCGTTTTCATCATCTGCCGGATAGTCGAAGGAAAATCCGATTTCGATTCCTTCTGCATCCACGAAGAAATTGTCTGAATAAACGCCTGTCTCATCTTCGCCGGACAGACATTTTTTCAATGCATCATTATCTAATTCCGCCAGCAGCTCATCATTATCCGCCTCATCCCGCATTTCATCCAGCCAGTCGGCAAGAAATGCATCATCCAGCTTCACGATGTCCTTCACTGTGTAAATTGTTCCATCCTTCAAATTGATATTCAAGGTACGGAGTCTTACGTGAGTGTCCTGCTGGCTTCCTTCATAGCTATAATCCTGGTAGACAACACTCATAAAATCGGCAGACTGATAGCAGACCTTGTATTCTACAAAGCTTGCCAGTACCGGAGATTCTTCGGTTATAACCTTCTCTTTCATCTGCGCATCGGGATTTAAATAAATCTTCTCTGCCGTCTCCATAGCACATTCCTTCAGTTTGGCATTAATGTCGTCCTGCAGAGAACCATCCAGTCCGGTAATCTGCGGAAAATGTACCTCGAAATTGATTACTGTTTTTTTCGTGTCTTCTCCTTCATCCGTATAAACATCATCTGTCACCTGATATGTAATTCCTTCTTCTTTATATTCCGGGATTGCATCTATGCCTGAAAGCTCTTCTTCATCATTCCCGTCATCCTGAATGTCCGGAGTTTCCTGATCATACCAGTCATCTTCATTGTCCCAGCCATCACCCCAGCCGTAATCGTCCTGACCGTCATCGTTATAGTCATCGTCAGGGATTTCATAAATATGAGAGGAAGACCAATTACTTTCATCCGCTATGTCTTTTACAATACTGGATACGATCCATCCCAGAAGAGCCAGCAGCAAAAGAACACCGGCCACGATTCCGAGTATCAGAGGCAGCCTTTTCTTCTTTTTTCCGTCATCCCCGGACATATTGCCGGAGAGAACAGCTTCCATGGGAACAAAACGCATTCCGTTCGCCTTCTGCTCTGGCGCGGTTTCTTGCATCCCATAATGGCGGTAGCTTTCTACCGCTCCCGGAGCCGCATTTACAGTAATGCGATTTATTCTTAATCCCTGCACGCAGAAACGGCACATCTCCTGGTACAGTGTTCTTCCTACTCCGCGCAGCTGCCATTCTTTTCTGACAAAGAGCAGCGCAATATGACCGCCTTGCCTTAAATTCAAAGCACTGACGCCGCAAAGCTCCTGTCCTTCCCACGCGCCAAAAAATACCGTTTCTCCTTTCTGTACCCCTGGCATGACATTTTCGTATTTAATAAATTTCTGAAATTCTGCTACACCTGCCGGCTCATAGTAAGGCGCGACATCCGCCGCAAATACATCCCACACCAGATGCAGCGCCGGCAGAATCTCCTGTGCTTCCAAGATTCTGACAAACATGCTTTTCCTCCTTTTGTTCCAACAATTTTCCTATAACAATTCCTCTCTCAGTAAAGTAAGCGCACGCACAACTGCATAATCACGATTCTTCCTGCGGTTCCCGGTAAAATGGAATTCTTCCGTGCGTACTCTGCCATTCACACAACAGCCTACGTAAACCAGCCCTACTGGCTTGTCTTTTGTTCCTCCGTCAGGGCCTGCGATTCCGGTAACAGAAAGAGCCGCATCCGCTCCTGCTGCCTTCGCCGCTCCCACTGCCATCTCAGAAGCAGTCTCATAGCTGACAGCACCATATTGTTCCAGTGTCTCATGCTTTACGCCCAACAACTTTTCCTTCGCAGCATTCGAATACGTAATATAGCCTTCCTCGTAGACTGCTGAAGCTCCCGGCACATTCATCAACTGTCCGGCAAGGAGTCCGCCTGTACAGGATTCTGCCGTTGTCAGCGTCATACCTTTTTCCTTCAAAAGCAAAATCACTGCCTCTTCCAGAGTCACATTTTCATCCATTGTATAAATATTTTTCCCAAAGCGTCTGGACAATTCTTCCAACATCGGCTGCATCAGTGCATCAGCACTCTCCTCATCCGCTGCTTTTGCTGTTACACGAAAATGGACTTCTCCCGTCTTCGCATAAGGAGCAAGGGTGGGATTACTCTGTTGTTCCATCAGATCCTTCACCATCGTCTCTGCCCGGCTCTCGCCAACAGAACACACCTTTACCATCTTAGAATAAATCCCTTCCGGCTGCAGACGATTCAGATAAGGCGCGATATCACGGTCAAACATCGGAATCATTTCATTCGGAGGACCCGGAAGCAGAATTGCCGTCTTCCCATTTTCTCCTTCCAGAATCAGTCCCGGCGCTGTTCCGTTATGATTATCCACCACAACTGCCCCTTCCGGAACCATCGCCTGCTTCCAGTTATTCTCTGTAATCGGATTCTTCCGCTGCAGACGGTCAAAATATTCCTGAATCCGCTCTCTGGTGTGAGCATCCTCCTGTAATTCTCTTCCGAATACTTTCGCCGTAACTTCCTTTGTTAAATCATCCTTCGTTGGTCCCAGACCGCCGCCAAGGATAACAATATCCGAGCGGTCAAGTGCCAGCCGGATCGCATCCTCCAGACGCTCTTCGTTATCTCCCACCACACTCTGGTGATAGCAGGAGAGCCCCAGCATCGCCAGCTTCTCCGCCAGATACGCGGCATTCGTATTTACAATATTTCCCAAAAGGATTTCTGTCCCGACAGAAATCAGCTCTACTGTCATCCTACATTCCTCCCTGTGTAAGTACCTGCTTATTCTTTGCAATATAATCAATCAAAGAAACCACCGTCAATATCAAGGATACCCAGATTAGTACATTTTCAATCATAACAAAGATCCCCCCGAAATCAGCAATCAGTAGGATAATCATAAACATCTGGGATACCGTCTTAAACTTTCCCCAGTAACTTGCGGCAATCACAATTCCATTATCTGATGCAATCAGGCGGAAACCGCTGATAATAAACTCGCGCGCGATAATAATAATCACAATCCATGCCGGGAGCTTTCCCACCGGAATCAGGCAAATCATAGCGGAACACACTAACAGCTTATCTGCCAGTGGATCCATGAATTTGCCGAAATTCGTTACCAGATTCCTTGCTCTTGCAATCTTGCCATCCAGCATATCGGTAAGGCTCGCCACACAGAAAATTGCCAGCGCAATCCATTTATTCGCATCTCCTCCCAGGTCTGTCAGCATAAACAGTACAAAAAAAGGCACCATAATCACTCTTAATACAGTCAATTTATTTGGTAAATTCATTCCATCAGTTCTCCTATCAAATCATATTCCAATGCTCCGGTTATCTTTACTCTTGCAAAATCCCCGGACATCAGTTCCTCATCCGTATTTACGAAAATCAATCCATCTACATTCGGTGCATCTTTGTAGGTTCTTCCCACATAGGCATCTTCATCCGCCACCTTACCTTCTATCATTACCAGAACTTCCCTGCCAATCATATCCTCTGCCTGTTCAAAAGCAATCTCCTGCTGAAGCTCCATAATCTCTGCCTGCCGCTCTTCCTTCACCTCTTCCGGAACTTGACGGGGCATCTCGGCAGCCGGCGTATCTTCTTCCGGCGAATAGGTAAATACTCCCAGCCGGTCAAATTCCATCTGATCCACAAACTCCATAAGTTCTTCGTGTTGCTCTTTCGTCTCCCCCGGGAATCCTGTGATCAGTGTAGTCCGCAAGGTGATATCCGGGATTGCCTCTCTGAGCTTCTCTATTATAGCAATTAACTGCTCCTTTGAGGTTCTCCTTCCCATCCGCTTCAGGATTTCATTATTAGCATGCTGGATAGGAAGGTCGAGATAATGGCAGATTTTCGATTCTTCCTTCATTACCTGTATCAGATTATCGTCTATCTCTTCCGGATAGCAGTAAAGAATCCGAATCCACCGGATTCCTTTTATTCTGCAGAGTTCCCTCAGAAGCTTGTGCAGAGATTTCTCTCCATAGATGTCTCTGCCATAAAGGGTCGTCTCCTGGGCAACCAGAATCAGCTCCTTCACCCCCTGCTCTGCCAGATCCGCCGCCTCTTCCAGAAGCCGTTCCATCGGAACACTCCGGTAGTTCCCGCGTATTTTGGGGATAATGCAGTAAGTACAATGCTTATCACAGCCTTCCGCAATTTTTAAATACGCATAATGCCCGCCGGTAGTTACCAGACGTTTTGTCTCTACCAATGGAAGTGCGTCAACATCCGCCAGTTCTATGCTTACATTTCCTTCCAATGCCCCGTCTATAGCGTCCGCGATTTTATCATAGGATGTAGTACCAAGCACTGCATCCACCTCCGGAATTTCTTTCACAATTTCCTCCTGATAACGCTGTGCCAGACATCCGGTTACAATCAACGCTTTCAAAGAACCCGTCTTCTTATACTCTGCCATCTCCAAAATGGTCTGAATGCTTTCTTCCTTGGCGTCATGGACGAAGCAGCAGGTATTAATAACAATTACATCCGCCTGCGTCTCATCATCGGTTATCTGCCAGCCTCTCTTGTCAAGAAGCCCCAGCATCACTTCCGTGTCAACCAGATTCTTATCACAGCCAAGGGAAACAAATAATAGCTTCATTCGATTCCTCCCTGTATGTTTGAAAGGCAGACACCCGTATAAAGCATCTGCCTTTTCTTCTTATTTTTCTGCTTCTTCTGCAATGATTTTAATCTTACCGCTGTTCAATTCATCAATTGCAATGGAAAGCGGCTTCTCCCCTTCCTTCGTATTAACCAGGGGCATCTCTCCGTCAATAATCTGTCTCGCTCTCTTGGATGTAGCCATCACAATCGAGTAACGGCTATTTACGACCTTAGTCTCGCCTTCCTCTACGTCCTTATTCACTACCTTCATTAAATCGGTATAAGATGGGTGCAACATCTGCTATTCTCCTTTCAAATCTCTCTTTATATGTTCTGCAAACTGTAAATTACGATAACTTCTGCTGTGTTCTGCCTGGATAATCCGATGAACCTCTTCCACACATCTGTCAAGCTCATCATTCACCACATAGTAATCATACTTATCCATTCCTTCTGCTTCCTCACAGGCGCGCAGCATACGCTGCTCTATCACCTCCATAGATTCTGTGCCTCTCCCCACCAGGCGCTTCTTCAGTTCCGAAGCCGTTGGTGGTGTCACAAACAGAAGCAATGTCTCCGGGAACTTCTCCTTCACCTTAAGGGCGCCCTGGATCTCTATCTCCAGAATCACATCTTTCCCTGCGTGAAGCTGCTCCTGTACATATGCTTTCGGCGTACCATAGTAATTATTCACGTACTTAGCATACTCTATCAATTCATCTTTCGCAATCATTTTTTCAAATTCTTCCCGGGTTTTGAAAAAATATTCCCTGCCGTCGACTTCCCCTTCCCGGGGCTGCCTGGTCGTCGCAGAAATAGACAATGCATAATTATCATACCTCTGTAACAGCTCTTTCATAATGGTTCCCTTACCCGAACCGGAAAATCCTGACACTACAATAAGTATTCCTTCCTGTTCCATAAACAGACATCCTTTCTGACCTATCTCCTACTCAATATTCTGAACCTGTTCTCTTATCTTCTCAATCTCTGTCTTTAAATCAATTGCACAATTAGACACTTCTATATCATTTGCCTTGGAAAGAATGGTATTCGCCTCACGATTCATCTCCTGGGCAATGAAATCCAGTTTTCTTCCGATTCCCCCTTCTTCGGAAAGGAAGGTCTCTCGCATATGGCTGATATGGCTCTTAAGCCTTACCACTTCCTCATCTGTACAGATCTTATCCGCAAAAATCACTACTTCTGCGGCAATCCTGCCTTCATCCATCTGGGTATCTGCAAGCAGTTCCTTCACCTTCTCTTCCAGCTTTTCACGGTACTCAGCCACAATCTCCGGCGAACGATTTTCTATATAAGAAACTTTCTCCAGCATTCCTTCCAATTTACTTAAAATATCGTTCTTCAGATTCTCGCCTTCGGCCTCTCTTGTCTCTACAAACTGCTCCAAAGCGCCTTCCAGCGCTTCCTTAAGGCCATTCCACAAGGCTTCCTCGTCCGGTGCCTGCTCTTCCATCGTAAGAACCTCCGGACATCTGGAAAGTGCAGAAACCCGAATATCATTTTCCAGCCCGAAAGATTCCTCCATCTGCTTAAAATATGTAAGATACTCTTTCGCCAATGGTTCGTTATACTTTAAAGATACCTGATTCTCAGACATATCCTCATAAGTAATAAAAATGTCAACTTTCCCTCTTTGCGCATACTTCTTCAAAAGGCTCCTGATTGCGCTGTCAAAAAAGTTCAGTTTCTTAGGCATACGGATATTCGCATCCAGATATCGGTGGTTGACTCCCTTCATCTCTACTGTGAACTTACGATCTCCTTCAGTAATCTCGCAGCGCCCAAATCCTGTCATACTTCTAATCATTATTATACCTCTTCACGTTACTATTCACAGCCGATTTGAAATCCCATATGGATTCGTCGTGCTTGCACGTAAGAAGATATATGGGATTCCAAATCAGGACTGTGGAGCAGTCACCCCACCTGTATAAGCAGTCTTAGCTCCGTCAGGAGCGGGACTGGCGCATCGAAGATGCGACGAGTGCGCATGCCGGTGGGGTGCTGTGAATAGTAACCTCTTCACCTGTATTTTGCTATCCTTCATTATAATTCATTTGACATATCCCGTCAACCATCTGTATGATAGGAATAAGACACCAAAAAAGAAAGGATTGTTTAAAAATGGCTTTTGACGGAATCACTGTTGCCGCACTGGTACAGGAATTAAAACATACATTAACAGACGGGCGGATTAATAAAATTGCGCAACCGGAGACGGATGAACTTCTTCTTACAATCAAGACAGCCGACGGTATGAAGCGCCTTTCTATTTCGGCCAGCGCCTCTCTGCCCCTCATCTATTTGACGGAAGAAAATAAACCAAGTCCTATGACTGCCCCCGGATTCTGCATGCTTCTCAGAAAACATATTAACAACGGGCGGATCGTCCGGATTTCCCAGCCAAAGCTGGAACGAATTATCTATTTCCACATTGAGCATCTGGATGAAATGGGCGATTTATGCCGCAAGACACTGATTGTGGAAATCATGGGAAAGCACAGCAATATTATTTTCTGCGATGAGCAAGGCAGGATTATAGACAGCATCAAGCATGTTTCCGCGCAAATGAGTTCCGTGCGGGAGGTACTGCCCGGGCGGGAATACTTTATCCCCGACACCATGAACAAGCTTGACCCCCTCACCGTGTCCCGGGAGGATTTTATCCATACCTTAAAAACGCATCCGGCGCCTCTTGCCAAGGCAATCTATACCAGCTTCACCGGAATCAGCCCTGTGGCGGCAGAAGAAATCTGCTATATTTCCGGCATTGAATCTGCCATGACTGCCGGAGACCTGTCGGAAGACATGGGCATTCATCTGTATAACCAGTTTCATATTTACTTTGAAGCAGTAAAGCAGGGCAACTTCTGCCCGGTCATCTACTATAACCAGAATTCTCCCATAGAATTTTCCTGCCTGCCGCTGACACATTTCAGCCAGTATACAACGAAGGAAGTCTCTTCTGTCTCTCAGGTTCTGCGTACCTACTATGCTGAAAAAAATACCGTCACTCGCATCCGGCAGAAATCGGCAGACCTGCGCCGGATCGTACAGACTGCCCTGGAACGCAGCCGCAAGAAATACGACTTGCAGAGCCGCCAGTTAAAAGACACCCTGGGGCGTGACAAATATAAGGTCTACGGAGAGCTGATTAATACTTATGGTTATCATCTGGAAAGCGGCGCCAAAGAATTAGAAGCGCTGAATTACTATACCAACGAAAAGGTTACGATTCCTCTGGATCCCACCCAAACTCCGGGAGAGAATGCGCAGCGCTACTTCGCAAAATACAACAAGCAGAAACGTACTTTTGAGGCTCTTGGGGAACTCATTGAGGAAACAAAAGCAGACATTACTTATCTGGAATCCGTAAGCAATGCCCTTGATATTGCCTTAAGTGAAGACGACCTCGCTCAGATTAAGGAAGAGTTAATCCAGAGCGGATATATCCGCCGGAAAGCCTCGAAGAAAAAAGTGAAACTAAAAAGCCGCCCCTTCCACTATCTGTCCAGTGACGGCTATCATATCTATGTAGGGAAAAACAACTTCCAGAACGAAGAACTGACCTTCCACTTTGCTAACGGAGGCGACTGGTGGTTCCACGCCAAAGGGACTCCCGGTTCCCACGTCATTGTAAAGACGGAGGGCAAAGAACTTCCCGACCGGGTCTTTGAGGAAGCCGGCCGACTCGCCGCCTACTATTCTAAGAACCGTGGAAGCGACAAGGTGGAAATCGATTATATTGAGCGCAAACATGTAAAGAAGCCAAACGGTGGAAAGCCGGGATTCGTCATCTACCACACCAATTATTCCCTTGTGATAGATTCCGACATCTCCGGGCTGAAACTACTGGAATCTTGACATAAACTGCCTCACATTCCCAATAAATAATCCACAAACTGCTGGGCTGTCCTTCCTGACAGCCCGCCGTGGCTTAACTCCCACTTGTTCGCTTCTAATAAAAGTTGTTCCTCCGGCATGGTAATGCCGTTTCTTGCGGCAAGCTGTCTTACAATCTCCTGGAATTCTTTCTTGCTCGGTCCGCCAAAATAAATCGTAACGCCAAATCTTGCAACAAGCGATAACTTCTCCTGTACCGTATCGTTGGTATGAAGTTCTTCGTCCCGATCCTGCTTATCCTTAAAAGTCTCGCGGATCAGATGGCGGCGGTTGGAGGTTGCATAAATCAGCACATTATCCGGTTTACGCTCCAGGCCGCCCTCTATTACAGCCTTCAGGTATTTATACTCTATCTCAAATTCTTCAAAAGACAAATCATCCATGTAAATAATGAATTTATAATTCCGGTTCTTCACCTGCGCAATCACATCATTCAAATCCTGGAACTGATGCTTGTATACCTCAATCATACGGAGCCCCTGGTCATAATACTGATTCAGGATGGCTTTAATAGATGTAGATTTTCCGGTTCCGGCATCACCGAACAACAGGCAGTTATTCGCCTTACGTCCCTTGACAAACGCCTCCGTATTGTCAATCAGCTTTTTCTTGGCAATCTCATATCCTACCAGATCATCCAAACGGACATGGGCAATCTTCGTAATGGGAACAATCTGTGTTCCCTCTTCTGTATGTTCAATTCGGAATGCCTTATGAAGCCCCAGCTTTCCCACGCCAAATTCCTTGTAAAACTGAGTCATGACCGCCTGAAATGCTTCAATTGTGTCTGTCTCTGACAGAATTTTGCCAAGAGCACAGATTCTGTCCCGAATCCGCTTGTTAAACACACTTCCATGTTCTCCTGAACCGGTAAACTTCTGTATCATAGACAGTCCATCCGTACACAGTTCCCTCTCCATGTCTGTGAAATCATAATCAAACAACTCTTTGAAAATCGCAAAATCATGCAATGCCACCTGATTGATGCTGCCTTCAATCTCACCAACAATCTCGCAGGAAGTGCTGTAAGCATTTTCATCATTTGCTAAAAGAAATGTCAGATAATTGTGCCACAGATTTCCCTCAAATCCATGACTGACCGCCATCTCAATCATTCCGTTAATGCAGTCAAATAAAAGACTCCTTAAATCCTCTTTTTCATAATCGTCATTCTTATAATTCTCCATTAAAAATGTCATATCCATTAAAATTTGTCCCTCTTCGATATGACGGTACAGCATTAATTCATTTACTCGCATTGTATTTTCCTTCTTTTCTCTTAATAATTTCCAAGTATTTTCAGGCTCTTAGCCTCTTCCCTGAGTCCGCGGATTGCATTTTTCACAGCGCCTTCACTCATATTTCCCTCAAAATCAACAAAGAACCGATACTCCCAGGTCCGCCCTTCAATCGGCCTTGATTCAATCTTCGTCATATTCAGGTCATTATAAATAAAATGAGACAGCAGATGATACAGGGAACCGCTCTCATGGGCAACCTCAAAACAAATGCTGATTTTTTTCGCATCCTTCAGAAATATCTTTTGGTTCGTCACAATGATAAATCGTGTAGAATTGTTATCGTTATCATTAATCTTGCTGTCCAGAACTTTTAATCCATAAATTTCCGCTGCATGGGCACTGCAGATTGCCGCCTGAGCCACATCCTTTTCTTCCACAATCTTCTTAGCTGCTACAGCCGTATTCGCCACGCCAATCTGCTGCCAGTCTCTGTGCTCATCCAGATACTTAGCGCTCTGCATCAGTGCCTGTGGATGGGAATAGACTCTCCGGATTGTAGAAATGGATGCCCCTTCAACGCCCGTCAATGCATGCTCAACAGGAAGTTCAACCTCTCCTACAATATAATTTTCAAACTCCACCAGCAGATCATACATCTCCGTTACCATTCCGGCAGAGGAATTCTCAATAGGAAGTACTGCAAAATCTGCCGAACCTTCTTCTATTGCCTCCATCGCATCACGGAATGTCTGCACGTGGAAACTGTCAATATCCCTGCCAAAATATTTGAACATAGCTGCCTGAGAATAAGCGCCGTCCGTCCCCTGGAATACAATCCGCGCCCCCTCAAGGTCAAGTGCGTCCACCCCGATAAACGGCAGACGTCCCAGCGCTCCCTTCTTGGTGAGCATCTGATACTGAAGCTTCCTGCTCTGTGCCATCAACTGCTCAAAAAGCTCCGTTAATCCCTTCTTATAAAACCCATCTTCCACATCCGCAGTTACTGCGTGGAGTTTCTCAATTTCCCTGTTCTTGTCAAATACCTTTTTCCCTGTCTCTATCTTGTAGTTGCCTACCTGTCCGCAGACATCCATGCGTCTTTCATATAATTCCACGATTTGACTGTCAATCTCGTCAAGCTGCTTTCTCAGTTCTTCTAGTGATTTCATCTTGCGTCTCCTTCCTTTTCGCGGCTCTTCCGCCGCACCTACCTCGGGTACTTCGTCCCCTCGGTCTCGGCTTTCGCCTTCCCCGCGCCCTTCCGCCGCGCCTACCTCGGGTACTTCGCCCCCTCGGTCTCGGCTTTCGCCTTCCCCGCGCCCTTCCGCCGCGCCTACCTCGGGTACTTCGTCCCCTCGGTCTCGGCTTTCGCCTTCCCCGCGCCTTTTCTCCGCCGCGCCTACCTCGGGTACTTCGTCCCCTCGGTCTCGGCTTTCGCCTTCCCCGCGCCCTTCCGCCGCGCCTACCTCGGGTACTTCGCCCCCTCGGTCTCGGCTTTCGCCTTCCGCGCGCCCTTCCGCCGCGCCTACCTCGGGTACTTCGTCCCCTCGGTCTCGGCTTTCGCCTCATGAAAAGGAAGTCCGGCAAGCCTGTCTGCAAGCAGACGCTTTCCGTCCTTTCCTTTTCGCGCGGCTCATTGCTTTCAGTATAATATATTTTTTGTATAAAATCTAGGTTTCTTCTGCATACTGATTCTATGAAACATAATTTTCTTGCATGTGGGACGGCTGGCTGGTGTATGGAAATCCTTTTCACCGGTATGCGTTCTTATCAAAAAAATGAAAACCCGAAATTAATCGGGAATACGTCTATCTGGATGTTTCCCATCTATGGGATGGCAAGTCTGCTGTCTCCTGTCTGTAAATTGCTGAAGGGAAAGAATGCGGTGATTCGTGGAGGTGTTTATACATGTTTTATTTTTATTGGAGAATTTTTCACCGGTTCGCTTCTTCGCAAAATGGACGCCTGCCCATGGGATTACAGTGACGCCCCCTTAAATATCCGCGGACTGATCCGTCTTGATTACGCTCCTTTATGGTTCGGCGCCGGTTTATTATTTGAAAAAATCCTCGGCATCCATTGAAAAACTTCCTCATTTATTATAGGATATAAGATAGATGTTAGGATTGTGAAAGTGCGCAGCACGGAACCCTAAAGGACTAGCTACGCGTCGCAATCCGCAGGCATCATAGTAGAAAGATAAATGAGGAGGTTTTTATGAGACACTTAATCAGTCCATTAGACTTTTCTGTGGAAGAACTTGATAAATTACTGGATTTGGCAAATGACATCGAAGCCAATCCCAAAAAGTACGCCCATGCCTGCGACGGGAAGAAGCTTGCTACTCTGTTCTATGAGCCAAGTACCAGAACCCGCCTGAGCCATGAGGCGGCAATGTTGAATCTGGGCGGAAGTGTGCTTGGATTCTCCTCTGCCAAATCCAGCTCTGCAGCCAAGGGGGAAAGCGTTTCTGATACCATCCGCATGATTAACTGTTATGCAGATATCTGTGCCATGCGCCACCCTAAAGAAGGCGCCGCAGCCGTTGCCTGCCGCCATGCAACAATTCCGGTCATCAATGCCGGAGACGGCGGACATCAGCATCCAACCCAAACTCTGACAGATTTATTGACAATCCGTTCCTTAAAAGGACGGCTGGACAACATGACGATTGGATTATGTGGGGATTTGAAATTCGGGCGTACCGTACATTCTCTGATTCACGCACTGGTAAGATATCCCGGTATCCGATTCATTTTAATTTCACCGGAGGAGCTTCGCCTGCCAGGCTATATGAGACATGATGTCCTGGATAAGAACAATATTCCTTATGAAGAAGTCGTCCGTCTGGAAGATGCTCTTCCTAAGCTGGATCTGCTCTACATGACCCGTGTCCAGAGAGAGCGTTTCTTCAATGAAGATGATTATGTCCGCATGAAGGATTTCTATATTCTGGATGCCAAGAAAATGAAATACGCAGGTCCGGATATGCTGGTACTCCATCCGCTTCCAAGAGTAAATGAAATATCCGTCGAGGTGGATAACGATCCACGTGCCGCCTACTTCAAGCAGGTACAATACGGTGTGTATGTCCGTATGGCACTGATATTGACACTATTGGAAATCGAAGTATAGGAGGAGAATCATATGGTTGAGAATACATTGAATGTCGGTAGTATTTCCGAGGGTTTTGTACTGGATCACATTCAGGCAGGCCGCAGCATGGATATTTATAAATACCTGAAATTAGATAAACTTGACTGCTGTGTTGCAATTATAAAAAATGCCAAAAGCAATAAGATGGGAAAAAAAGATATTATTAAGATTGAATGCCCGATAGATTTCATGGATCTGGATATCCTGGGATTTATCGACCACAATATTACGATCAACATTATCAAAGATGAGAAGATCGTAGAGAAGAAAACTCTGAAGCTTCCAAAACAGATTACGAATATCGTCAAGTGTA
This sequence comes from Dorea acetigenes, assembly GCF_025567385.1. Classification (NCBI taxonomy): domain Bacteria; kingdom Bacillati; phylum Bacillota; class Clostridia; order Lachnospirales; family Lachnospiraceae; genus Dorea; species Dorea acetigenes. Next base: position 80,439 of record NZ_JAOQJU010000009.1, on the reverse strand, counting down.
AGAATCCAAGATGTATTACTTCTATTGAGCAGGAGCTGGATCATATATTCATATTGACCGATCCCGAAAAGGAAGTATATCGCTGTAAATACTGTGAGGAAAAATACGAAGGACATTAGAAAAGATTGCGCCTTGTGCGCAATCGCCGCGCGCGAGCGGACTGTAACACAGTAATTTCCTTTCCGCGAGCTGCGCATCCCGCGGAGCGTTTTATGATATAGGAAAGTA
>NZ_JAOQJU010000009.1:0-79934 GCF_025567385.1 Dorea acetigenes | reverse complement strand
GCCCTCTCTGTTACCAGCGAGGCGGTAGTCTCTTACACTGCCCTTCCACCCTTACCTGAAAATCAGGCGGTTCATTTCTGTTGCACTAGCCTTGGAGTCGCCTCCACCGGACGTTATCCGGCATCCTGCCCTGTGAAGCCCGGACTTTCCTCACCTGCTGCCTTTCGGCAATTGCAGCTGCGATTACTTGTTATACTTACATTTCACAGTTTCTGATTCTATCACACCGACATCAAAAAGTAAAGACCTCTACAATCCCTCATCTACAATTAAATCTTTACCGTCCGCCGCCGTTGTCGCCAGCGTATCGCACCGCTCATTCTGAGGATGTCCATCATGTCCCCTGACCCATATAAATCTCACCCGATGCGCTTCTTTCGCTTTTAAAAGCCTTTTCCAAAGATCTACATTCTTCACAGGCTCATTCTTTCCTCTTTTCCAGCCCTTTTTCAGCCATCCGTCTATCCAGTGCTGGTTAAAAGCATTCACCACATACTGTGAATCTGAATAAAGCTCTACGTCACAGGGACGGTTCAGCGCCTCCAGCCCTGCAATCACCGCCATCAGCTCCATCCGGTTATTTGTCGTCTTTACATATCCCTGAGATATTTCCTTTGTATGAAGTTCTCCTTTTGTATCCGTATATTCCAGAATCGTACCGTATCCTCCCGGTCCGTCCGGATTCCCGCGCGCTGCGCCATCTGTATAAATTCTTACCTGCATATCTCACTCCTCTGTTTTTATTCCAGCTCAAAAGTCTGGGAAGGTCTGTCTATATGAACAATTTTATCCCGATAACCTTCTGTTTCCGGTAATCTTATCAGTTTTCCATACACTTCATAATCTTCCTGCATATGCATCGGAAAAACATGCTGTGTATCCGTCTGCCGCATAAACCAGTCAATCCCATAATAAAACGCATCTGCGAGCCTGGGGTCTACAGGTACAAACGCCACATCCACTTTCTGACCTTTCATTTTCTCAATTTCACGCTTATAATCTTTTTCCATCGCAAGGTTGTAGTCCGCGCTTTCTTCTTCCCAGTGCCACCAATTTAAATCTCCCGCATGATAAATGGTTCTCCCTCCGGCAGACACAAAGAACGCCACACCCTCATCTGTAGAGTGAAGCGTCCGAATGCAGACACCTTCCACATTTCTTTTCTCATTTTCGTCCATAGATAGTATTTTCCCCTCACACCCTGCTGCAGGAACATCCGCTGACAAAATGTAAGTAATATCCGGGTAAATCCGGCTCCAGGTGAAAATCTCTTTTGTAAAATGATCAAAATGTGCATGGCTTACAAATACATATATCTTCTTCTTCCTGTCAAATGCAGGGAGCTTTCCTCTATAATAATCAAAGATAAAAACTACATTGTCATATTCTACAGAAAAACCACTGTGGCCAATGTACGTAATCTTCATCTGTTCTCCCTTCCGGATTCTATCTTACTTAGATTCATCTTTTAAAACTTCCACCGTATGCACAAGCTCCGGAAGCAGATAGTTCACGCACTCTTTTACTGCTCCCGCTTTACCCGGCAGGTTCACAATCAGCACATCTCCTCTGATACCCGCCGCACAACGGTTGAGCATTGCCCGCTTCGTAAGCTGCATCATATGGGCGCGCATTGCTTCCGGAATCCCCGGAACCAGCCTGTCTGCAATCTCTATTGTTGCTTCCGGCGTGCAGTCCCCCATTGCACATCCTGCGCCTCCGGTGGTAAGAATCAGATCTGTCAGATGTGCGTCCGCCATCCTCTGCATTACTGTCGCCAGCACCTTTCGATCACCGGGCAGAGCCTTTGCGAACACCACCTCATGCCCTTCCTTCTCAAGCATATGCTTCATTACCTTCCCGCTGGCATCTTCCTCATTTCCCTTATAAACTGCTGTATTTGCTGTGATAATCGCAACCTTCATTATTCGTACCTCCATACCCTCTCTTTTGTTACTATTCCTAGTTTATACCCTTTTCTAAAATATTGCAACGAATTGTTCTGTCTAAGACCTCTCTTGCCATATGGTAAATCACTTCTTTATCCGTTCCTATATGGAATTTCCCGTCTTCATACAGGATTCTGCCATTTACCATGGTAAATTTTACATTTTGCTTGCTCCCACTGTATACCAGATTTCTTATAATGGATTCCTCATACAATGGATGCATATTCGGCTGTGCCAGGTCTATCATAATCAGATCTGCCCGCTTCCCTTCCTGCAGGACGTCCGCATCAGAAAGCCCCATTGCCGTCGCTGCATTCACCGTCGCCATCTTCAGTACTTCCCACGCCGGAACAGCGGTGGCATCTTCCTGACGCACCTTCTGAAGTCCCGTTGTAAGAAACATCTCCCGGAACATGTCCAGACAGTTATTACTGGCGGGACCGTCTGTCCCAATCGCCACAGGAATTCCCCGGCGCATCATCTCTGCAACCGGAGCGACTCCACTGGCAAGCTTCAGATTGGAAGCAGGATTCGTTACGCAGAAAATTCCTCTTTTCTTTGCAATGGAAAAGTCTTCGTCTTCCAGATGAACCATATGGAAGGCGCCTCCTCCATAACGAAAAATCCCCAGAGAATCCAGGTAAGCAAGAGGCGTCATTCCATTCCTGGCTTTGCAGGACTCCACCTCTGCCTTTGTCTCTGCCAGGTGGGTATACACCGGCGCTTTGTATTTCTCTGCCAGCGCTGCAACCTGCTTAAGCCGCTCTATTCCCGTCGTATATTCGGCATGGAATCCCAGGCGGAAAGATAAAAGCTCCTCCTGGTTATACCTCTCATAATCTCTCTCTATCTCCCCGGCGCTTTCCGTAAAATCATTCAGAGCGCCGCAGAAAACCGTACGGAACCCGCTGTCTTTCATGGCACGCGCCACACTTTCTCTGTGGAAATACATATCAAATACTGCCGTAATACCGCTGGTTAAATATTCCATTACCGCAAGCAGTGTCAGCCAGTATACATCTTCCTTTGTAAGCTTCGCCTCAGCCGGAAAAACAACCGTTTGAAGCCAGGACTGCAGAGGAAGGTCATCTGCCAGTGAACGCAGGAACGTCATAGGCGAGTGGGTATGAGCATCCTTAAACCCAGGCATAACCAGGTTTCCTTCCCCGTCAATCTCCCTGTCCCACAGAGAAAAGGAGCCACCGCTTTCTGACAACGCTATTTCATTTTCCTTTGCATTCTTTATAATGCAGCGAATCCTTCCGTCTTCTATCTGTATTTCACCCCTGAATATGGGAACATTCTCTTCCATCGTAAGAATCCTTACATTATAGATTCTAATCCGCATCTCAATCCCCCTTCTTTTCGTTCTTTCCGCCCATTCTGTATAGAATTTCCAGCAAAAGCTTCCTGAATTCTTCTGCCTTCCTTCTTCCCATTTCCTGCACTTCCTCATGATTCAAAGGTGTTTGCTGCAATCCTGCCGCCTTATTCACCACGCAGGAAATCCCGCACACCTTCATTCCCATATGCCTTGCGGCAACCGCTTCACAAGCTGTGCTCATTCCCACCGCGTCAGCGCCCAGTACGCGCGCCATCCTGATTTCTGCCGGAGACTCAAAATTAGGGCCGGTAAACTGAATATACACACCCTCCTGTAAATGCACACCCACTTTTCTTGCTGCCTGCCGGATGGTTTCCTGTAATTCTTTATCGTAAATCTCACTCATATCCGGAAATCTGGTTCCCAGTTCTTCTACATTTTCCCCAATTAAAGGAGAAGGAACAAAGCTGGAAATCTGGTCGGTAATCATCATAAAATCTCCGGCAGAAAATTCTTCATTGATTCCCCCGGATGCATTGGTGAGAATCAATGTCTGTGCTCCCATCATCTTCATTAACCGTACCGGAAGGACAACCTCTTCCATCGAATACCCTTCGTAATAGTGGACACGTCCCTGCATCAGAACAACCGGCATACCTTCCACCTCCGCAAAGACAAACCGGCCTGCATGTCCGGCAACCGTAGAAACAGGGAAATCTTCTATGTCTGAATAGGGAATCTCCCCTGTTACCTGTACATACTCCGCAAAATCTCCCAGACCGCTTCCCAAAATAATGGCGGCACGCGGAACGGTATCGATTCTGTCTCTGCAATACTCATGACACCTTACCAGTTTTTTGTATACATCTGTCATAAATTTCTCCCCTTTACGATTCTTCTATCCCAATTATATAGTACAAAAAAGGGATTCTCAAGAACTTTCACATTCCTTAAGAATCCCTTCAGAATTAGCCTTTATATCTACAGCGCTTTGCGGTACAGCATCTCTATATCTTTGACCGTGCTCTGTCTCGGGTTCGCGGCAATATTTCCGCTCTTCATAGCATCTGCTGCCATCTGCGGAATCTTATCCTCCGTCACACCCACCTCAGATAAGGTCTTTGGTATGCCAAGATCTGCATTCAGTTTCTTAATTTCTTCCACCAGCATCTCAGGCTTAAAATCCACCGCGGGCTCTTTCTTCTCGCGGATATAATTGTAAATCTTTTCATACCGCCCATTATCTGCCAGTGCATTATACTCCACGATTACCGGAAGCAAAATGGAATTGGCAACTCCGTGCTGCACACCAAAGAATGCGCTGACCGGGTGAGACATAGCATGTACATTGCCAAGCCTTGCCCACGCAAATGCAATTCCGGCAAACATGCTTCCTGACATCATGGCACACGCTGCTTCTTCGTCCTTCCGGTTTGCAACAAACCGACGTATATTTCCTCCGATCAGCTCCATGGCTTTTTCTGCCATCGCGTCAGAAAACGGAGAAGCTCCAAGAGATGTGTAAGCTTCCCATGCATGGATCAATGCGTCAATACCACAGGATGCCGCAACCATTGGGGGAACTGACATAATCATCTCCGGATCAAGAAGAGCATATTTCGGAAGCAGCTCATAGCTGAATACCGTCAATTTATAATTTCTTGTCGTATCTGTAATAACAGAAAATGCCGTCACTTCGCTTCCTGTCCCTGCCGTAGTGGGAATGGCAATAATTGGCTCAATTGGTCCTGGTACCAAATGGGCGCCCTCATATTCCGTAATAGAACCGCCGTATCTTGCCAGCACACCTACCGCCTTAGCAACATCCATGGGACTGCCGCCGCCAAGCGCTACGATACTTGTAGCCCCGGATTCCTTATACACCTTTGTCGCGGCATCCACCATATCCACAGTGGGATTCGGCAGAATATCAAGAAAAGTACAGGTCTCGATTCCATCTGCCTCTACGATATCTGTAACCTTCTTTACAACTCCTAATTTCTCCAGCCCTCTGTCTGAGACAATCAGCATCTTCTTAGAACCGCTTTTCTCTAAGAGCTCCGGGAGACGCTTCAGAGATCCCATTCCAAAAACAATATCCTGCGGCACTTTAAACGTAAAATCATTCATTTCAATCTCTCCTCTTTCACATACGTAAAAAGGATGCTGCCTTCCTGTGAGTCTTCCGGCTCAACACAGTCTGTGCAACATCCTTGTTCGCATACATATTCACTTCGTTTTCTATTATAGACACTTCTTCATCTGATTTCAATACTAATTTTGCCAAAAAAGGCATTATTTCCTCTCTAAATGATGATGCAAACCAGACCTCCATTACTGTCATTAACCACCTTCTGCATGGTATCCTGCAATTTCACCTGGCTTTCATCATTAATCATTGCCATCTTATTCTGCATACCATCCATTACCAAATCTTCTATGGATTTGCCGAAAATATTCGTTCCCCAGATTCCTTTTTCTGTGCCCGCTGCTTCTTTGATATATTGAATCAAGTCATTCGCCTGCTGTTCATTTCCTACAATCGGCGCTATCTCTGTCTCAATATTTGCCCGGATCAGATGAATGGACGGTGCCTGGGAATGAATCTTTACGCCGAATTTATTTCCCTGCCGGATAACGGTAGGCTCATCCAGCGTAATTTCTTCCTTTTTCGGCGTCACTACGCCATATCCCTTCATGCGGACAGAATCGAAAGCATCTTTCACGCCCTCATATTCCTGCCGCAGCTGGGAAAGCCGCTTCATCTGAGCAATCAGGTCATACTGCCCGGTTATCTGCGTCCCCGTCATTTCACTCAGCATTTCGTAATAAAACTGCTCTTTTACATCAATCCTGATTTTTACACATCCGGTATCCATCTCAATCCCGTCAATATCCATTCTGGAAATATAAGGACTGTCCGGTTCTTCTAATTCTTTTACCGCATCCTTAATCTCCGTCATCTGCTCCATGATTTCTTTAATATGTACCAGAAGCTCTGCCTTGATTTTATGATCTCTGGGAAGCATCTCTACCCATTTCGGAATAAAGAACTGTATCTGAGCAACCGGAAATTCAAAAAGGACTGCCTCCATGATTTTATGGATATCATCTTCCTTCAATTGCTCACAATTCACCGTCATTGCCTGCACGCCATGCTTCCGGCTGATTTCTTCCGCTGTACGGCGGGCTTCTTCTCCATAAAGCTTTTTGGAATTTACCAATACAATAAAAGGCTTCCCAATAGACTGCAGCTCCCGGATGGTCTTCTCTTCTGCATCCAGATAATTCTCTCTTTTAATTTCTCCGATACTTCCATCTGTCGTCACCACAATGCCAATCGTCGCATGTTCATGAATTACTTTTTTTGTCCCGATACTTGCAGCCTTGGTAAATGGGATCTCATAATCAAACCAGGGGGTTTTCACCTGGCGCTCTTCATCATTTTCAATATGCCCGGCTGCTCCTTCTACCATATATCCCACACAATCAATCAGCCGGATCTTTACCGACACATCCTCCGTAAGCTTTACTTCCGCTGCTTCTTTCGGGACGAATTTGGGTTCTGTCGTCATAATGGTTTTCCCGGAAGCAGATTGGGGAAGCTCATCCCTCGTTCTGGACTTGTCATTTTCATCCGTCATGTTAGGCAGAACCAGTACATCCATAAACCGTTTAATAAACGTAGATTTACCGGTTCTTACCGGTCCCACCACTCCGATGTATATCTCCCCGTTCGTCCTTGCCTGTATATCCTTGTATAAATGGTAATTGTCCATATCCTCTAGCCCCTTCCACCTATGCTGTTAGAGTATATGCAAGGGGAAGATTAATTAGAATCATAAATATACCGGATATTTAACTCCAGGGTTTTGCATTGTGCTCTGCTTTGCCATCACGCATCATCAGATCCTTCACTGCATCTCCCGGATTTTTATTTTCAAAAAGAACTGCATTCACCTGTTCGATAATCGGCATATCCACACCATACTTCCTGCCCAGCTTCACAGCAGCTTTCGTAGAATATACGCCTTCCACCACCATCTTAACCTCATCCATGGCTTCCTGCATACTCATGCCCTGCCCTATCAGGTATCCCGCCTTTCTGTTCCGGCTGTGGACACTGGCACAAGTTACAATCAGATCGCCAATCCCGGTAAGACCCGTAAAGCTCTCAGGAGCGCCGCCCATCTTTACACCCAGACGGGAAATTTCATGGATTCCCCTGGTAATAAGAGCCGCCTTCGTATTATCACCATATCCAAGTCCGTCGGCAATTCCCGCTGCCAGCGCGATAACATTCTTGAGTGAACCGCCCAGCTCCATCCCCAGGATATCCGGGCTTGTATATACACGGAACGATTCATTCATAAACATTTCCTGCAGATACTCGGCAGTCTCTTTCGTCTTTGCTCCGATTACCACAATCGTCGGGAGTCCTCTCCCCACCTCCTCTGCGTGGCTTGGTCCGGACAGTACTGCAACATTTGCCTGGGGAATCTCCTCTTCAATCTGCTGTGACAGTGTCATCAGCGTGTCCTCTTCAATTCCTTTTGCCACATCCACAAGAATCTGCCCTTCTTTTACAAAAGGCTTCATCTTCCTTGCCGTCTCTCTTGTAAATGGAGACGGCACTGCCAGAATCACAAAATCCTTATCCTGAACCGTCATTTCCATATCTGTGGTAAATACCATATCCTCCGGCAGCTTCACGCCCGGAAGCTTGCTTTTATGCTCCCGTTCTTCGGACAACATCTTCACTTCCTCTTCGCTGATGGACCACACCATTACCTCATGTCCATTCTTGTGAAGAAGAAGCGCCAGCGCCGTTCCCCAGCTTCCGGCTCCCATAATCCCAACTTTTGCCATAGTGAATCCTCCTCTCAAAAACAATTATTTTTTTCCGACACTAATCTTATTCTCTGTTCCGGATAACAGTCTTTTGATATTCTCTTTGTGCTTATAAAATGCTGACAGCACCAGAAGCGCCGCCACTGCGTATATTTCATATAAATGGCCGCCTGTAACGCCAAATCCCCCCATCTGTCCGTATACAACAACAGAGAGAAAATAAACAATAACCACAGCCAGAGATCCCAGTGAAACGTAACGTGTGCCTGCCACAATTCCTAAAAATACGCACAGGCAAATCAATACAATCCACACGTTTGTTGTGCTGACAATCAGTCCGGCCGTTGCCGCAATCCCCTTGCCACCCTTAAAATTCATGTAAAAAGGATAGTTATGTCCCATGACTGCTCCCATACCTGCATACATTGCATACACCGGGAACATCTCCGGATCCGTCCTTCCGAAAAGGAAATATACCAGGACAACTGCCGCTACACATTTAAAGCAATCCCCCAGAAACGTAACGGCTCCTGCCTTCCACCCCAGGGTACGCAGGGCATTGGTTGTTCCGGCATTACCGCTTCCCTGCTTCCTGATATCTACATGCTGTGTCTTACCGTAAAGATATCCCGTCTGAATCAGTCCAAAAACATATCCAATCAATACACACACTATACGTTCCATGACTAGCGTTCCCTTCTCTCTCGAATGAAGAATTTCAAAGAAGTTCCCTTAAAACCAAAAGCTTCTCTGATTTTATTTTCCAGATATCTGGTATAAGAAAAATGCATCAGCTCTTTGTCATTTACAAAAATAACAAAAGTCGGCGGCTTCACAGATACCTGTGTAATATAATAAAGCTTCAGTCGCTTTCCTTTATCTGAAGGCGGCTGCTGCATCGCCACAGCCTCCATCATAATCTCATTCAGCACACCGGTGGCTACACGGAGCGTCTGGTTTTCCATTACCATATCAATCTTATCAAATAATTTGGGAAGCCTCTGTCCTGTCTGTGCAGACACATACATAATCTCCGCATAAGGTATAAAAGAAAGGATCTGGCGTACCCGGCTTTCATACTCCCGCATCGTCTTATCATTCTTTTCAATTGCATCCCATTTATTTACTACGATGATAATACCTTTTCCACGCTCATGGGCAATTCCCGCAATTTTGGCATCCTGCTCTGTCACGCCTTCTGCCGCATCAATCACCACCAGAACCACATCCGCCCGTTCCACTGCAGTTACCGTACGGATAATACTGTATCTCTCCAGCTCTTCTTTGATTTTATTCTTTCTTCTCAATCCGGCCGTATCGATAAACACATACTCTTTTCCATTATGGGTAATTTCCGTATCAATGGCATCCCTTGTTGTCCCTGCAATGTCAGATACGATGACTCTCTGTCTGCCCAAAAGCTTATTTATAATAGAAGACTTTCCTACATTTGGTTTACCAACAATGGCAACCCTTGGCCTTTCATCCTCTGACTCTTCTCCGGCACTTTCCGGGAAAAGTGCCGTCACCTTATCCAGCATATCCCCAAGTCCCAGCCTTGATGATGCCGAAATCGGCACCGGATCGCCAATCCCCAGATTATAAAACTCATACACATCCGGCATGAATTTATCAAAATTATCCACTTTATTGACTGCCAGAATAACCGGTTTCGCAGACCGGCGCAGCATATTAGCCACCTTAGAATCTGCGTCTAATAATCCCTGGCGCACATCCGTAAGAAAAATAATGACATCTGCCGTATCAATTGCAATCTGCGCCTGTTCCCTCATCTGAGACAGGATAATATCCTTGCTTTCCGGCTCAATCCCTCCTGTATCAATTAATGTAAATTCCTTGTCAAGCCAGGACACATCCGCATAAATGCGGTCTCTTGTCACACCCGGCGTATCTTTCACTATAGAAATCATCTCTCCTGCAAGCGCATTAAAGAGAGTGGACTTTCCAACATTCGGCCGTCCTACAACAGCCACCACTGGTTTACTCATGATGAATTAAAACTCCTTCTATAAAATCTTGTCCGCTTGATTTTACAATATCTACGTCAACTTGTAAAGCATCTTTCACCTGGGAAAGGGTAACGTCATCCAACAATACTTCCTCTCCGCTTCTGAACATATTGCAGGGAAGCAAAAGCTTGTCCCCAAGCTCCCTGCCTTTCAGCTGATGGAGCAGATCCTGCCCTGTAATCAACCCCGACACCGTAATCTGTTCGCCAAAAAAATCATTTCTGATCGGATACACCCGGATTGTTGTTGCCGGGAACTTCTGTTCCAGCCGCTCTGCCAGCTTCTTCAAATAGGGATATGCCAGATATCCTGTCACAACTGACACATTCCGCACCTCACTGTCACCTTCCAATGCCTCATACGCCTCATTAAATTCATTCTCCAGAAGCCGTAACATCCCAACCCCATTCTCGAGCTGCAGATATCCATCATACCTTTCTTCTTCCGGGATTTCTTCTTCTGCCAGTGCATACCATTCATCACCCGCATGGATAAAATGAAGCCCCCATTTCTCATACAGCCTCTTCTGCCAGGAATGAATAATCCGCAGTACTTCCTTTGCATCTTCTTTCCCGAAAGGCTCCAGCGGATAGAGTCCTTCCCGGTATTTCGTAAGTCCCACCGGAACCACCGACACACTCTGCAGACAAGGAAGGTACTCCGCCATATCCCGAATGCTTCTCTCAAGCTCCTCGCCGTCATTGATCCCCTTACACAACACAATCTGTCCATTCATGGTAATCCCTGCTTCATAGAGCGTACGCACCTTCTGAAGTGCTTCTCCCGCAAAACGGTTGTGAAGCATCTTACACCGAAGCTCCGGGTTCGTGGTGTGGAAAGAAATATTAATAGGCTCCAAATGGTATTTCACAATCCGGTCAATATCATGATCGCTCATATTCGTCAGTGTAATATAATTCCCCTGGAGGAAAGAAAGACGTGAATCATCATCCTTAAAATATAAGGTCTCCCGCATTCCCTTCGGCATCTGATCGATAAAACAGAACATACACTTGTTCCGGCAGGAACGGTACTCATCCATCAACCCCTGTTCAAATTCAATTCCCAGATCCTCTTCGTAATCTTTTTCAATCTCCAGCTCCCATTCTTCTCCGTCCGGCTTTGCAATTAACACCAGCAGCTCTTCGTCATTTACCAGATAATGATAATCAAATACATCCTCTATTATATTGTCATTGATAGAAAGCAGCCTGTCTCCCGGCTCAATGCCCAATTCCTGCGCAATACTCCCCGGCTCCACTGCCTTTACAATATGTTCATGCTTCATACAATTCTCCGTTCAACACTTTTCTTCTTCCATATTATATTCCACAGAACAGTTAAAAGCAATCGTATAAAATGTTTCCGATGAAAAATAACCACAATCCTCCACTCTTTCATTGACCTATACCAGCGAAAGATGTTATAACTAATATATAATTTACATATCAGTTCAGCCATAAGTCGGATTGTGGGTGAATCATGCTTGCATGAATGAACACACGATTCGGCTTATGAGCGGAGCGCCATTTTATGAGCAAAAATAGCTGCATAGCAGCGGAGAAGCATCGTAGATGCGTTTTGCGAATGGCGCGGGCTGAACTGTTACAAGAATTTACAGTTTAGGAGATTGCTTATGTCAAATGAAAAACCAGTCGTTCAGACAGTACCCGTTGCACCTTTGAAAATTGCCGCCTTAGACAGCTGTCTCGAGCTTGGTAAAAAAGTAAATAATTATCTGTTATCCTTTAAAGAAAATGTTATAAAGGAAGAGACACACTCCCCGCTTTTTTCCTCTTACCATGAGGATACCTATCTGGTGGAATGCTGCTGTCCACGTTTTGGCACCGGGGAAGCCAAAGGTGTATTAAAAGAATCCATTCGCGGAAAAGATTTATTTATTATGGTAGATGTATGTAATTACAGCCTGACCTATACTGTCAACGGCCATCTGAACCATATGTCGCCGGATGACCACTATCAGGATCTGAAGCGGATTATTTCCGCGGCAAAAGGAAAGGCTCACCGCATCAATGTTATTATGCCCTTTCTCTATGAAAGCCGCCAGCACAAACGCACCAAGAGGGAATCTCTTGACTGCGCCCTGGCTTTACAGGAACTGGTGGACATGGGCGTGTCAAATATCATTACCTTTGACGCACATGATCCCAGAGTACAGAATGCAATCCCGCTTCATGGATTCGACAGCTTTAATCCGCCATACCAATTCATGAAAGCGTTGCTCCGTGCGGAGCCGGATCTTCTTGTTGACAAGGAACACCTGATGATTGTAAGCCCGGATGAAGGGGCTATGCACCGCGCCGTATATTTTTCTAATGTCCTGGGCGTAGACATGGGAATGTTCTATAAACGCCGGGATTATTCTGTTATCGTCAATGGCAAGAATCCGATTGTTGCGCATGAATTCCTTGGAACAGACATCAATGGTAAGGATGTCATTGTCGTAGACGACATGATTTCTTCCGGAGGAAGCATGCTGGATGTAGCGCGCCAGATAAAAGAACGGGGAGCCGGACGGGTATTCGTGTGTACCACCTTCGGTCTTTTTACTGACGGTTTCCAGCAATTCGATGAGTATTACGCAAAAGGCTATATCGACCGTGTAATTACCACGAACCTTACATATCTGCCGCCGGAGGCACTAGAAAAACCTTATTTCCTAATAGCAGATATGAGCAAATTCATTGCACTGATTATCGAATCTCTGAACCACGACCTGACAATCGGAGCCGTTATGAGTCCGACAGAGAAACTTCACGTACTGTTAGAGAAGCACCGTGCAAAACAGAAAAAAGAATCGGAGAATTAAATTCTCCGATTCTTTTTCTGTTCTTACTTATTGAAATCTGTATAAACCGCACCATTCTCCATGGTAATTCCTCTTGCTTCTGCCATCTCACTTACTGTTACGAGCTGATATCCATCTTCAATCAACTTCGGAATCAGATAAATTGCTGCATCCACAGAAGGACTATGAATATCATGCATCAAAACAATATCGCCATCATCAGCATTGCACAATACATTATTAATCGTTGCCTGCGCATCCATCGTCTTCCAGTCTAAGGTATCTATGTTCCACAGAATCATGGGAAGACCTACATTTGCCTTCACATTATCATCAATATCGCCATAAGGCGGCCTCAGCACTGTAGCAGGTTTTCCGGCTGCGCCCCGGATTAAGTCATTCGTATCACCTATCTGTTTCTGTATACCGGCTGCATCAAGTGTAGAAAGCTGGGGATGGTCGTAAGAATGATTGCCCAGTTCACATCCGATTTGGAGCATTCTTGCCACTTCAGCTTCGTATCCCGGTATATTCACTCCCTGCATAAAGAAAGTTGCATGGGCATTATATTTCTCAAGAACATCCAATAATTCTCCGGTCCGTTCTCCGGGACCATCGTCAAAAGTCAGCGCCATCATCGGTTTATTGGGATCCAGACGACTCTCTCTTGACTCCATCTTCCCTTCTTCATCGAAAACACAATCGTAAAAACCAATCTGCTTCTCACCGGTCACTTTGTTCCCATCAGCATCAAAATAATATGTATCGCCTTCGGATTCCACAAACTGGGAAGTCACATAGTCTCCCTCCCATGTCTTGAACTTGTCTCCATCCCACTCACCAATCTTATTTTTGACTGTAAGCGTTCCGTTCTCCATATTCATCGTGACCCTGTTCTTCCATTCGGAATCAAGCCGTTCCTTCATATCTTTAGAAAGTTTTATCTTAATGGAATACTTACCTTCTTCGGTTCCGTCGGCATCACATTTCAGAGTATATCCCTTTCCTGCGTTCAGTTCATCCAGAAGATCCTGCACAATATATTTCGACTTCCTGTCCAGCATCACATCGCTTTTCTTATCTGCGCAGCTTGCCTTTGCCGTAAATTCAGGTATCTCCTCTTCCTGCAGCATGGATGCGGCATCCACCTTCAGAGTAATATCCACATGCCTTCGCTGCCCGACCGCCCTTACAGTAAACACAGTAGTCAGTACCAGGAAACATATCAGCATAGCGCCTATGCACTGCCTTCTCTTCTTAATCCGCCTTGCCTTCTCTCTGCGGCGGCGGCGCTCCCGCTCTGCTCTTCTGCGTGCCAGTTCCTCTTCTTCACTCAGCACACCGCCGGGATAGGCATTCCTGCCATCCGTATACCGGTTTCCGCCGGCACGGCTATTCCCTGTGCTTACATTCCGGCCACCGGCGCTTGCTCCTACACGCGGATTCCGGCTCCCGGTGCCTGCCCCGGTACGCGGCGTTCTGCTTTCGGTGCCCGCCCTCGTACGTGAATTCCGGCTGCTTTCAGTGCTTACCCTCGCACGTGAATTCCGGCTGCTTTCGGTGCCTTCCCTCGCGCGTGAATTCCGGCTTTCTCCACGGCCTGTATATCTTTCTGTTCTGCCAGTATTCCCCTCATTTCTCCTCTGTTCCATCTTAAACTTTTTCTCCCGTATCCCGCAAAATCTTACCAGTGAATCATTATATTACACTAGATGTAGTATAGCACTCCCGATTCTCAGATGCAACAAAAGCCCGTAGATGTAACATTTTCTTAAACAAATATTAATCTTTAATAAGGATTTTATAAGTTTTTCCAGTGTACACATGAATCAAAAGCGTTGTACCAGCATTCCATTTACCATACTGATAATATGTCCGTCTTTTTATTTTTGTTATTGTTATAATCGTTCAGAACCATCTCGAAAACAATTATAGATTATCATACAAATCTTCTGTAAATGTCAGACCTCCTCTGTATCCTGCATAGGTACGGTTAAAAACCAGTCTCTCATTCATTGGAAAAGATGCCAGTATAAACTGGATATCCTTTTCCAACGCCACTTCACGTTCATTGCTGCTGCCGATCAGTAAGGTTATCTCCTTTTCTTCATTTAAAAGAGCCTGGTTAATCTCATATTGGTCTGCTGTAAACACTATCCTTGGCGGTACCGCATATTCCAAATCGCTAATCTGTGCAATAATTCTGTCCTTGTCTTCCTGTCGGAATATCGGTTCCGATATAATAACGAGTACGGGAGTAAAACTGAAATCATTTGCCAGATACCTTGTGATTCCCACTGCATTACTTGCATCTGCAACTACGGCAAACCGTTTCCAGCTTACCACTCCTATGGATTGCGCCAGATAATGATAGACATAGTCCTCCTCTGCGGCAATTACCTTTTCAACCAGCTCATCATCTAAACTAAGAGCTTTTGCAACTTCTCTGACAAATCTCGTGGTATCGGTTGCCCCCACAAACAATCCCGGAATCCTTATGCTTGGAACACCGAACTTTTCTTCAAATTTTTTTGCCGGTCCATTCCAAAGCCATGGATTCACAATAATATTCAAAGCTGCACCTGAGCATTTTTTAATATCATTGATTCCCTGATGTTTTGTAAAAAAGGTGTTGACTTTAAGCCCAAGCAAAGACAATATACGGTCAATCTCTTCCAATGTACCGCTCCAGAATGGATCATGATAAGGAACAATCCCGAAAATATTTACAAGCTTCTCATCTTTCGGAATATCTTCTTCTATTACCTGGTCTATAATGGCATTCCAGACTATTTCATAACCTAGGTTGCTGTCTCCTGCAAATCCCGGCGTATCAATTGAATAAACTTCATGCCCCTTATCTTGAAACTCCTGTGTAACGCTGATGATATCATCGCCAATAATGCCTGCGGTACATCCTGTCAGTACAAAAAAAGCATCTGCATCCATAATAGCAATAGCGCCCTGAATGGTAGTCCTTAACTTATCCGTCCCGCCAAATACCACTTCTTTTTCCAGCATATTACTTGAGGGAATCGACACACTGCTGACAAAGCAGGATGATTTATGTCCTGACTGTCCCTGTTCCGCTGCCGATGTCTGCATACAGCAGCCTGGTCCCGCATGAAGTATGGGACATACCTTGTCCAAAGCGCCCAAAACAGAATTGATTCCTGCCAGAACACAGCCTCCCCTTGGATTTTCCAATATCTGTGACATCCTAAACACCTCCTTCAATATATTTAAATGCATTTTCTTCATACCATGAATCTTTGTATGGCAGTTTCACATGCTTTGCTAATTTCACATTAAATCCCGGATTCTGTAACTGATCTGCAATTTTATTTCCCAGATATAATAATCCGTCATATCCCATGGTGGGGCGCTTGCCATCCAGAACATGCGTTGTAGGGATACCCAGTTTTGCAGCCCACTCCGGCACTCCGATAAACGCATCCGGTTTTAGTTTTTTTACAAGGTTTGCCTGCTCAAATGGCTGCATATTTGCAATATCCACCACAAAATTTTTGTGAATTCCATTGAGATATTCAATATCAACCTGAGCATCGTCATCATAGGTAGGCGTTTCCAGTCCCACAAGCTCCATACCAAAGTCATCAATCAAAGCAGCCGCTGCAAAAGAACGCCCTGTTCCTCCGCAGATAAATACCCGTTTTCCCTGCAGCCTTTCTCTTATCTCTGCCACCAGCGGTTCTATGCGTTTATGCTCCATAGCAATAATCTCTTCCACTTCCTTTTCTTTTCCTAATACTTTTGCAATACCACGATACCATTTATCTGTGTTACGGATACCGATGGGCATTACGGTATGGGAATATGGAATTTCATAATCCTCCCACAAACTTTTCATAAACTCATCGGCAAATACTTTACAGATGGACGTGGAAGCCTCTGCCGCAGGTATCTTCTTAATCTTTTCCAAAGAACTGTAAAATGGGATATAATTTACCTGAATGCCGATTTGTGAAAGCATGCGTTCCATTTCCTTTTGGTCTGCAAAGCTTACTGTTGTCGGAGCAAAAAGGTTGACTAACCCTTTTTCCTTTGGAACTTTCTCTTTTTTTAATATGTACTTATTGATAGATAAGAAAGCGGCATCAAAACCAGAGGCACATATTTTAGACTTAAAGCCTTCACAATGAATCGGAACCATAATCGTATCCGGATATTCCTGTTGTAAGTCAGAAGCAATGGCATCTATATCATCACCGATAATTCCCGATGCGCATGATGCATAAATAAATGCCAATTTCGGATTGTATTGTTCCACTGCTTTTTTCACAGAATCCCGCAGTTTCTGTTCCCCACCGAACACAACACTCTTCTGGTCGATATTGGTAACGATAATCCTTGGGTTTTTAATATTCTTAATCCCCCTGTGCGCCTGTCCTACACGGTACATGTCAACTGCCATAATGGAACATCCCACACACCCTTGCGGGGAATGGGAGATAAAAACAGAATCCTTCAATGACATTAGTGCTGCCATACTGTTAATTTGCTGGCATTGCAGCCCCTGTGCAAAACTTCTGTCAGCTTTTTTTAAACAGCCTTTTTTAAAGTTCTCCTCCACTTCCTTTCCTGTTGTGCCCAAATCATTGATTCTTCCTGACTTGCTTTCACGCACACCGGAGTATTTTATTTTTCCCATATTGCCATCTCGACTTTCTGCTAATATTACAATCCAAAAAAAATGACAGATTATCTTTTCCGGATACACGCTTTCCTCATATATTCATCTGCATTTTCCCTGATATTGGTTATTGTCCTATGACTGCCACACACTTTGCAGCTTTCATTCTTACTATTAAAAGATACGATCCGTGTCCTCATGGATAACCCATCCAGTACAAAGATTTTCCCAGTCAGCAGCTCCCCGACTCCCAGCAAATATTTCACCGCTTCCAAAGCCTGAATGCTCCCAATAATGCCAGCAACTGCGCCAATAATCCCCGCCTGACTGCAATTGGGAATGGAGCCGCTTTCCGGTACTTCTTCAAAAACACACCGATAACAGGGATTGTTTCCCGGCACATAAGTCATTACCTGTCCTTCAAACTGTAAAATCCCTGCATGGCAAAATGCTTTTTCCAACAAAACACAGACATCATTGATTAAAAATTTTGTTTCAAAATTATCCACTGCATCAATGATAAAATCGTATTTACTGATAATTTCTTCTGCATTATCTACCGTTAATGCATGTGGGTATGCCTTTATCTCAATTCTGTCGTTCAGCTTTTGCAGAGACAATTTTGCGGATTCTGCCTTATTCACATATTCCGTCTCCATGTTATGTATAATTTGCCTTTGAAGATTTGAGATGCTTACCGTATCCGCATCCATAATGCCAATCGTACCCACTCCGGCACCGGCAAGGTATAAGGCTGCCGGGGAGCCAAGCCCTCCAGCCCCCACAATCAATACACTGGAGTTTTTTAGTTTTTTCTGTCCCTCACTTCCAACTTGGGGAAGAATCATCTGTCTGTCATATCTCCTGACTTCCTCTGCATTTAATTCTTCAAAATGATGCAAAAGCCACTCCCGATACCCTCCTGATAGGTTGTAAGCCTCAAATCCTTTTTGGATTAATTTTTCAGTTATCACAATGCTTTTTTCACCATAAGTGCAATATACAATCAGCTTTTTATCTTTCGGAAATCTCTTCAGGTCTTCACCATTGTCATTCCAACAGACTGCTCCTGGTATATGACCATGCTGATATGCGTTTTCACTTCTTGTATCAATACATATGTAATCATCTGCAGGCATCACACCCATCTGTTGTACAGAAATATTCAGATTCCTGCCGCCTTCTCTCGGAATCAGGCCATATGTATTTGAATCACCAAAACATAATATATGTTTCATCCCATCACCTCTGCCCGGCCTAATTTTTAAACTGCAATTCCTGATCTTTTACGCTTACTTTTGTGTCTTTGCTTATTGATTTAGTAATAAATGTATTTCCTCCCACTACAACATTTTCTTCAATTACCGTATCACCGCCTAAAATAGAAGAACCCGAGTAAATCGTAACATAATCCCTTATAGTCGGATGTCTCTTTACTCCTTTAAGCTTCTGCCCGCCCTTTGTTGATAATCCGCCTAAAGTAACCCCTTGGTACACTTTGACATGTTCCCCGATTACAGTGGTTTCCCCAATCACAATTCCCGTACCATGATCCATAAAAAAATATTTTCCAATCGTTGCGCCTGGATGAATGTCAATTCCGGTAACGCTGTGTGCATGTTCCGTCATAATTCTTGGTATCATTGGCACTCCCAGCAAGAACAGTTCATGGGCAATCCTGTAAACAGAAATTGCATACAGCCCCGGATAAGACAGTATGACCTCATCTTTACTTCCTGCTGCCGGATCACCCTCATATGCTGCCTGAATATCCGTATCCAGATATGCTCTGATCTGCGGTATCTTCTCCATGAAATCAAAGACCATATTCTGAGCTTTTTCCTCCAAATCATTATCTGCACATCCCGGATAAGCCCCACAATATTTTAAGACAATCATTGTCTGCTTCTTTAAATGGAATATAACATCTTCAATCGTGGCAGACATATTATTTCTCAGGCTGTAAATTTTATATGCTTTGTCGCTATAATATCCGGGATAAAGAATCTTCAACAGTTTTTCTACGATTTCTATTACTGCTTTCTTATCAGGCTGATTATATAAATCTGTTTTGTTGACAGCTCTCTCATCGGTATAATCATCCAATATTAACTGAACAATGCTTTCCACCCTGTCTTCATTCAATCTTCCCATATCAGTATTCCCCATCTTCCGCTTTTTCTGCGATATCAAAATACATTCGCATAATATCGCCGCATTTTGCATTTCCAACAGTACCTACTCCACTGGGATTTTCTTTTTCACTATACATTTTCTGTCTCCTTTTCTTTTTGAAAACACATCACTTCTGGCTTTTTACAAAATCCTCATACACCGGAGACATTCTTCGCAGTCTCAGGGCAATCTTCTTTAGTTCATCTGCCACAAAATCGATATCCTCCAATGTAGTTTCTTCCGACAGGGTAATCCTCAATGAGCCATGTGCAATCTCATGCGGGAGTCCAATTGCAAGAAGTACATGGGAAGGATCTAATGAGCCGGATGTACATGCCGAACCGCTGGAAGCACACACTCCTATCTGATCTAATAAAATCATCAATGATTCCCCTTCGATAAACCGAAAACAGAAGTTCACATTATTCGGCAGTCTGTCGGTTTTATGCCCATTCAGCCTGACATAGGGAATCTCTGATAAAACTCTTTCTATCAAATGATCCCTCAATGTTATCTCCTTCCTGGTTCTTGATTCCATCGTATCCCCGGCAATCTCTGCTGCCTTTCCAAATCCAACAATTCCCGGCACATTGGAAGTTCCTGCCCTTCTGTTCCTCTCCTGTGCGCCACCATGTATAAAGGAACGGATTTTTACACCTTTACGGATATACAAAATCCCGATTCCTTTTGGCCCATTAAATTTATGCCCACTTGCAGAGAGCATGTCTATTTCCATATCATCAACATTTATTGGAATATGTCCGTATGCCTGTACTGCGTCTGTATGGAACAACACGCCGTTCTCATGTGCAATCTTTCCTATTTCCGCAATCGGTTCTATTGTTCCAATCTCGTTATTTGCCGCCATGACCGATATCAAAATGGTATCCGGGCGAATGGCAGCTCTGAGTTCTTCAAGAGATATTTTCCCGTCCTCATCTACATCAAGATATGTTACCTCCTATCCCTGCTTCTCCAGATATTCACAAGTATGCAGTATGGCATGATGCTCTATTTTACTGGTTATAATATGTTTTCCCTTTGAGCAATAAGCCTCTGCAGCTGCCTTTAATGCCCAGTTATCAGACTCGCTTCCTCCGCCTGTAAAATATATTTCTTCTACATTTGCACCAATTAACTCCGCCGCCTGCTTCCTTGCACGGTCAACTGCTTTCTTACCCTCTCCTGCAAAGCTGTATACGGCAGATGGGTTACTGTATGTCTGCCTGAAAAAAGGAAGCATTTCATTTAACACTTCTTCACTTACCTGCGTTGTCGCAGCATTATCCAGATAAATCAGTTTCTTCATAAAGATACGCCTTCTTTCTTATTATTTTTTATTCAACATTATGTTCATAAGCCTTTCCAAAAGCATATAAACCTATTATTCATATGGGAATTATATGATTTATGGTACAGATTATAGCCATGTATAAGATGCCTGTCAATAGATTTCACTTCACATCACAGTGATCTCCCCTGCTGATTACTATGTGATAGCCCACGCTTTCTATCCGTTTCTCCAGACATTTCCTACACTCTGCTGCTTCATCTCCCGTGCAGACTTTCCCATTATATAATGCATATTTATCCCGAACTCCCACTGGAGACAGATTTGGCATCACCACATTGGCACCTGCCTCTATCCCCAGTTCACGGCCTCTGGGATTTATTGTCGCTAAGGCAGTAGTTGCAGGCAACAATAAATCCGGCTGCTGGATACGCAGTAAACTTAAAAGGTATAGTGTCAGTTCCATACTTCCCTGTATTTCTTTCGCAAATGGTGTGTCACTGTGTGGGATAAAAGGTCCTATTCCTACCATCTCTGGTTGCAGTTCTCTGATAAATTGAAAATCCTCCGCCAAATGTTCAGCCGTCTGTCCCGGACTTCCTACCATAAACCCACATCCCGTCTGATAACCAATCTCTTTAAGATTCCACAGACACTGCTTGCGATGTTTCAGTGATAAGTTATGTGGATGCAGTTTTTGATAATGGGACTCTGCTGCCGTATCAAATCTACAATATGGTCATCAGTATAATATGGATCTTCGCCTCCTTGTAACACAAATGTCCGAAATCCCAGTTTTTTTCCTTCCCTGCAGCACGCCATAATATCCTCCCTGCTTAGACGATATCGTTCTGCCTTAGCGTTGCTGCAACGAATTCCACAGTAATAACAATCATTTTTACAATAGTTAGTAAATTCAATCAGCCCCCGGATATAAATATTCCTACCAAACTGCTTGTCTCCAATGGCTCTTGCCTTTACTTTTGCATAATCACGCAACTCCGGACAATTAGCATCAATCAGCACTGCCATCTCTGCTTTGGATAATTCATGTTCCTGTTCCAGGCGATCAATAAGCCGTTTTCCTTCTTCCACTGTCAATAGCGTATATTCTGAAACACCGATATTATCTTCTGTCCTCCATGTCATGGAACCAGCATCTGCTTTCATAGTATCGTCCCTCCTCCTGCTGCCAGACTGCCATCATATAATACCAGTGCCTGTCCCGGTATTACCGCCCTCTGATGCTTTTTACTAAGGCTGCTTTATGCAGTACTGCAACAATCTGCTCCAAATATTTCTCAAATATATTCTGCCTTTTCGCTATATCCTTGAGCCTTACCGGTTCTCCATGATTATAAGTTGCCAAATCAAGCATTAGCTTTATCGCATTTTTTCCTCTTGTTGATATCCTCATAAAAACCTCCTTGCCTGCAACCCCCTCCCGCATAGATATTATACTATTCATATAGGAATTATAAAATTATTTGTTTTCTATAGCTCGTAATAGATTTTGTCTATTTCACATGATAAATTCTATTAAAAGATTGTTCATCCTCGTATGCCACTCCCTCGACAAACACTTCAAAAATGGAAGCGGTACAATACAAACTTTGATATATTCGTTTACATGCAGACATAGGCAGGCACTTATTATCTATAATCCTATCTTCTTTAAGACTATAAGTGACTGCCAACTCAACCTCATATATTTATATAAAAGACTGTCGATAAGCACTATTTATTTTACACTGTCAATTTTGCAAAATGATTTATAGATAATACTCTACTTCTTCAATCTTTCCACCAAAATTCAAAATTTCAAGTATCTTTGACCTGTATTCCTGAAATGTATCCTGAGCTCTTGCACGAGATCTTGGCAGGTCTATATCTATAACAATCTCTACTTTTGATGGTCTCGCAGACATAACAACTACCTGATCTGACATATAAATTGCCTCATCCACATCATGCGTAACCATAATCACCGTCATATTATATTTTTTCCAAATATCTAATATCTCATCTTGTAAGTTCATTCTCGTAAACGCATCTAAAGCGCCTAAAGGTTCATCCAACAACAATACGGATGGATGTCCTACTAATGCCCTTGCTAAAGATGCTCTTTGTTGCATACCGCCTGATAGCTGATGCGGATATGATTTTTCAAATCCCCCCAGCCCGACAAGATTGATAAACTCCTCGACATCCTTTTGGGAATCCTTATAGATATGCCTTGCCTTTAACCCAAATGCGATATTTTTCTCAACTGTCAGCCACGGAAAAAGATTGGAACCCTGAAATGCAAATCCCCTGTCACTTCCTGGCTTCTCTATCTTTTTGCCATCCAGGTAAATCGCACCACTGCTTGGATTGTCTAATCCCCCTATCAGCCTCAGCAATGTTGACTTTCCACATCCTGATGGTCCAATCAGGCTTATAAAAGTTCCTGGCTCAATATCCAATGAAAATCCGTTTAACGCATGTATATTTTCTTTGGAAGCATCCGGATTCACAAACTCCTTGCTTACCTCCTGTATTGAAATCTGCCCTACCATTTAATGACTCCTTTCTGCCATACCAAAATACGATCTCTTACTCTAAATAAGAGTGTCAATATCAAAGAACATATAACTGCTATAATGATAAGACCTGCATATACGCCATCATACATCATAACCTGTTTCTGCCAATTAATATACCATCCAATGCCGCTGGAATTCCCGTTCATCTCCACAGCCATAAGCGTAGCAAAAGAAGAAACCGTTCCATAAAATATCCCTAAAAATATGCTTGGCATTGCACTTGGAATTGCAACATGTACAATCTTATATAAAGTGGATGCACCTAACGTACTTGACACCTCAAAATGAACCTGACTGGTACTTTGTATTCCGCTGCTTGTCATCAGTGTTACTGGAAACCATACAGCAAACGCAATCAAAAATACATTCGCCACATGTGTGGTTGGAAATACACTTAATGCCAATGGAATCCATGCAGTTGTGGGAATAGGTCCTATTACTTTTGTGACCGGGTTCAGCCAATAGCCTACTTTCTTATTATACCCCAATGCCAATCCAGTCAAAAATCCGATAGATGCACCCCAAATAAAACCGATAATCAGCAATTTTAACGAGGACAATACATTTTCCAGTAGAAAGATCCTTTGCTCAAATAAAAGTCCAATAATTCTATCTAAAGACGGAAAATACAAAGTTGGCAGAATGGTTGTCTTAGAAGTGGCAATATTGATTATCATGAGCAACAGCAAAACTCCGGCAATCAGAGGAGCTTTGTATATTAATATTTTTCTCCACCTCTTAATAAAAACTGCTGCCAAAACCACTATTACATACAGTCCTAAAATAAGCATGACAAAATATATGTAGTATGGATATGGAGTAGCCTTTTGTTCTCCGTTGTCTTTCAGACCATAATATGTCATAACCGAAAGAATGATTGCCAATATCGGTAGAATAAGTTTTATAATAACATGTATCTTTTTCATATTTCCTCCTGTCCTGACCGCTAATCACAGCAAGAACTATTCTCTACTTTTTTTTACTTCTGAAAACGTGCCGTCATCATTATATGTATAACTCTCCGGTACATCCTCAAATTTCGCAATATGGTCAGCGGTAAAGTCATCGATATTTCTTCCCTCCTGTAAGTTACCAATCTCCAGTAAGTCTGTACATGCATTTTTAAATGTTTCTTCCATGGCGCTTACCGATGGCTGATAATTATAGGATGACAACAGTTTCGTATTTTCCGCCAAATCACCAGAACATTGTTCGTTTTCAATTTGAAGTCTGGCAGCTTCCTCCGGATTTTGCTGCACATAAGCGGAGGCTTTCAATAATGCTCTGGTATACGCTGCTGCTGCTTCAGGATGTTCTTTTGTTATAGAAGAAGTTATGTAAGATGCACAGCAGTATTCGTTTTTAAACTTTTCATCCTCTGTCAAATCTAATATCTTAGTAAATCCATATTCTTTTTCTGCGGAAGATGCCACCGGATCATGAACGGCGATTGCATCTACCGCACCATTAGCTAATGCCAGCGGCAGATCCGTCATATTGTAGACAACCAATTCTATTTCCATATTCGTTGTACTTACACCGATGCCTAAGTCTGCCAATTTCCTTTTCAATGCCACTACCGATGAATCACTCATTCCCGGCACACCTATTTTCTTTCCCTTTAATCCGGATAAATCTTTAATATCTGAATCCTTGCTCACATAATATTTTGTACATCCGGTATGAAGTCCTGCCGTAAAAGATATATCTAATCCGCTGTCCACCTGCGGTATCAGGCTTCCCGCCAATCCCACACAGGCATCTATCTGCCCGGAAGCCGTCAAATCTGCTGCCTGCTGCATATCAATCTCTACCAGTTCATACTTAATCCCGGCGGCATTAAATTCCTCCTCGAAATATCCTAAATCCTGTGCAACATGAAGTGGTGCCAGACATAGTGAACCATTTGCCGTTCCAATTTTAAAGACATAAGATTCCTTTTTCTCTTCTTTTCCGCAACCGTTGAGAAGCAATGCTGACAACATCATCGTTGTTAAAACTAATGCAAATATTTTTTTCGTTTTCTTGTTCATCGTCTTTACCTCTTTTCTTATTATCAATTTTGGAATTTCCTCTGTAACATTTTTATAAATCCATACACAAAAGGACAACCAAAGATTCTTTAAATCAAATCTCCGGTTGTCCGGTCAACTTTTTTTATTTCTGCACCCGTAAAGATTCATGGTTATCCATATGGGTAAAATAATGCGATATCTTTTCCAATGCCTCTTTCACAGAGACACTGACATCAAAAGCTGAAATAGCTTTCCGCTCTAATTGCTTTTGTATGTGAAATCCAATTTTTTTACAGACAACGCAGCGGCAGTCCGATATCAGTTCCACCTTTTCAGATGTTTCTCCAGCGCCACCGCATCCGCCTCCTGTACCATTGCCACAACCTCCTCCTGTTTTGCAGCTACCCGATGAATTACAGCTATCCGCTGCAGATATCCCGTCATTATCTGTTCCTTCCTCACGAAAAGTTCTTTCTTCCAGCTTTCTATATATACCATCTGCCACTTCATATATGATAAAACTTTTCGCTGCGCCAAAAGTCTCATCTATTTGTAAGCCATCGGAGGATGCGACCGCTATTTTATACGACATATTTCCTGCCCTCCTGTTAATTAAACCTTTGGACGGCTACTGTATAAATATCTTCAATCAGACGGATACCACCTGTATAGCCTGCATAGAAATCATCCAATACCACTTTATCCTGTACCGCCCATGCAATATTTAAGTAATTTCCTTTCAGGCTTTCCGTAAGTTCCTTTTCATAGTAGCTGCCGAGAATAAGCGGATAACCGTGGTAGTCATGCTCTTTAATCTGCTCATGAATTTTATAGCTGTCCGTTTCAAATACAACCTCTGCCTGCAGGTTAAAATTCAGTTTTTTGAACTCTTCTGTAATTGCCTCACGGTACTGTTTTGGCGTATCATCCACGATAAACTGTTTTGCAGGCACAAGCCCCAGATCATTTGCTAAAAACTTCGTAATGCCGAGGGCATACTGTGCATCCGCAACCACAGAAAACTGCTTATTGATAACACGGTTTTCGAGAAAAAGATCCGCATATCTTTCAATCAGATAGTAATAATAATTCTCATGCCCACCTATGACACTTTCCACCTTTTCCTCATCCACCCCTGCAAACTTTCCAACTTCACGCAGAAACTTACTGGTTTCATATGCACCAATAGGAAGTGTTGGAATATGGAGCCATGGAAGCCCAAGTTTTTTCTCCATTTTCTGCATATTTTTGGCAGAAACCCATGGGGAAACCAACAGGTTAAACTCTGCCTTTGGAATCTTATTGATTTGATCGATTCCTCTGTTATAGCCAAAAATCGTGTTTGGCTTAAGCCCAATTTCCGCAAGCAGTTTCTCAAGTTCCCTGATATTTCCAAGCCAGAATAAATTCTGATAAGGAACGTCCGCCCAGATGTTGACCAACCCCTTTTCTCTTTCTTCTGACTTTTCCAAATACTGGTCTATAATGGCATCAATCACCTGCTCATGCCCGATATAGTTATTTCCCTTAAATCCTGCGGTAGATGCGTAGATAACAGGCTTATCCGCATCTTCAAACCTGCTTACCACCTCGCCTGTATCATCACCTACAATTTCCGGAATACAGCCGGTCAGCACCACATATAAATCTGCATCAATCACTTTTAATGCATTTTCAATCGTTGTTTCCAGTTTTTTTGTGCCGCCGAATACCACATCTTTTTCATTGATACTGGTACATGGGAAAATATTTGGCGAGAAATAACCGGAACTCCCTGTTCCATCTGATAATTTCTGTGCACATCCGGGACCAGAATGCAGTATCGGTATCGCCCTTGTAATTGCCTGTACTGTCTGCATTGCTCCTAAAGCACATTTATATCTCTGTTTATCTAATAATTTTGCCATTTTTAAGCCTCCTTCCGAGGCTTTGCCTCTTCTAAAAACGCGCCCACATTCTGCTCATACCACCAATCTGTATAAGGCAGCTTTACCCGTTTTGCCAGATTCTGTTCAAAACTTCTGTTACGGGTGGCGTCAAGAATCGTGCGGGCAAATTCAAGTGTATGTTTATAACCAAAGAGCATGTATTCATCCGCCACGTAAACCGCCGGAGTACCATTTTTGATTGCCCAGACGGTAGAACCCGGATGTCTGGAAAGGTATAAATCAGGCTGGTACTTATGTAAAATGTTCATAACTTCAAAGTTCTGCTGGTCGGCAACGCTTGCCTCAAAGTCTATGTTATTGTCCAACAGATATTTCATAGATGGCGGAACATCCCCATTCTCGTACTTCTTATCATAATGCCATGCCAATGCCCACACAACCTCTATGCCAAGTTCATTCAGAACCCTTGAAACCTCAAAAGTATATCCCGGTCCCATACCGATTACCGCCCGGAGTCCTTTCAGTTCTTTCTTGATTTCCTCAATCTGTGGCAGGTAGATTGCTCTCTGCTCCTCAATATATTTCTCTATTTTTTCACTTCGGTCTGTCACCTTGCCAATCTCACGCAGCCATGTTTCAAAACCCACAATACCACACTGATTGATGCTTCTCACATAAGGCACTCCATATTTTTCCTCCAGTGCATTTCCCAGGTAATTCCCCAGCGTACCACAGATACAGGTAGTCGCAAGAGATTCCGAAATGTGCGACAGTTCCTCCACTGTAGAGTTACAATATAAGAAAACCGGCTCCAAATCAAATTTCCGAAACATCTCCATAATTTCCGGTCTTGCACTCTCATAAAAATTCTTGAAATTGATGGTGTTCCTTTTTTCCTTCGGCGGCTGTACAATCGAGCTTAATACCGCATGGTCAGCAATATCAAACCCGGTCGCCCAAATGCGGGACTTAAATCCTTCACAGTGAACTGCTACAATCGGAACATCTATTTCGTCCTTGACTTCATCCACCACGCTGTCTATATCCTCACCAATAATTCCAGTCGCACAGGAACTGGTTACAAAAATTGCCTTTGGTGAATACCTTTTATTGACTTCCAGTATTATCTTACGTAAAGATTCCGTAGAACCAAAGATAGTATCCTTTTCATTCATATCTGTGCCAACATAAACCGTATCATTGGTAACACCGCGTTTCTTTGCCATAACTTTATCCAAATAATATGCTCCTGCGCTTGCCACGGAACACCCTGCCGGTCCGTGATGAATAATTGCCACATCCCGGATTGCAGATAACTGTCCCAATGCACAGCTTGAAAGGCAGGTGCTGGACTGCGAAAAGCATCGTAAACATCCTTTTAATGTCCCACACTCACTCTGTGATGCCAGATCACTCAATGAACCAATATAGCCTGTAATGGAACCAATCCGATTTTCTCTTGTCGCCACATTGGAACTTTCTAAATTTATTGACATAGTTTACCTCCATTCTTCTAGACTAAAAATTCTTCATTAAACAAATTGGTGGACAGATAGCGAAGCCCTGTATCCGGCAGCACCGCCACAATTGTTTTGCCTTCATTTTCCGGTCTCTTTGCAAGCTGTGTCGCTGCATGAATAGCGGCTCCGGAAGATGTACCTATCAAAATTCCATCTGTTTTTGCCACTTCTCTGGCAGCCCTGTATGCTTCAATCGTCTCCACTTCAAATTTTTCATCATAGATTTGTAAATCCATAGTTTGCGGAACTCTCTCCACCGGAATCCCCTCAAACGGATGCACACCTGTGATTTCTTCCGGTTCAGGATTTTCTTCACTCGGCAGAGAATTTTCTCCCGGCTGAATAGCTATGATCTGTATACCAGGATTCTTTGACTTTAAATACCTGCCGGTACCGGACACTGTTCCTCCCGTTCCGACATTTGCCACAAAAATATCCACTTTTCCTTCCGTGTCTTCCCAGATTTCCGGTCCTGTAGTTGCTTCATGAATGGCAGGATTAGCAGGATTTGAAACCTGATCCACAAAGAAGATATCCTTTTCCTTAGACAGGACTTCCTCCCGCAAGGCTTTAATTGCAGCTACAAAATCCCCACCTGTTTCTTCCAATACTTTGGCAATTGCCGGTTCCTCGGAAAGTTTGATTGTCTCCCCTCCAAAAGCATGAATAACCTGATACCTCTCCTGACTGACCTGATCCTGAATATAGACACGGAACCTATAGCCTTTTGTCGCTGCAATCGCCGCTAACCCAATTCCTGTATTTCCACTCGTAGTTTCCACAATCGTATACCCCGGCTTTAATAAGCCTTTCTTTTCTGCATTCTCTATCATCGCTAAGGCAATTCTGTCCTTTACACTCTGATTTGGATTGTAATACTCCAGTTTTACCAATATCTTTGCCTGCAATCCATGCTTTTTCTCATAATTCTTGATTTCAAGAAGTGGCGTTCTTCCAACAAGTTCCGTAATCGATTCATAAATCTTTGCCATATTTACTGACCTCCATCTTAAATGTGATAATCATCCGCTGAGTCCATCAAACCAAACTCAAGAAGGATTTCTTCCAACCTCTCCTGTGTCATCGGTGTGGGGATATCAAACTTTGTATTGTTAATCACCGCCCCTGCAAGATTGCGGTATTCCTGCGCCTGATTAGAATCCGGCTTATATTCAATCACTGTTTTTTTGTTGATTTCTGCTCTCTGTACAATATTGTCTCGGGGAACAAAATAAAGAAGCTGTGTACCAAGTTCTTTAGCAAATGCACGCAGAAGATCCAACTCCCTGTCCACATTCCTGCTGTTGCAGATAATGCCGCCAAGTCTTACGCCTCCTGTCCTTGCATACCGCTTAATTCCCTTTGCAATATTATTGGCTGCATACAATGCCATCATCTCACCGCTGGCAACAATATAGATTTCCTTTGCTTTTCCCTCTCTGATCGGCATTGCAAAGCCTCCGCAGACCACATCACCTAACACGTCATAAAATACATAATCCAAATCCTCCGTGTAAGCGCCCAAATTTTCAAGCATATTGATGGACGTAATAATACCTCGCCCTGCACAGCCTACGCCCGGTTCCGGCCCGCCGGATTCCACACATCTTGTTCCGCCATATCCCTCTCTCATAATCCTGTCAAGCTCGATATCCTCGCCCTCATCCCTAATCGTATCCAAAACTGTCTTCTGCGCCAGACCGCCAAGGAGAAGTCTTGTAGAATCTGCCTTTGGATCACAGCCTACCACCATTACCTTTTTTCCATGTTCCACCAGACCAGCTGTCAGGTTCTGTGTTGTGGTCGATTTTCCAATACCACCCTTCCCATAGATTGCAATTTGTCTTAATTCCGCCATTGTTCTTCTTTCCTTTCAAAATAAATGTTGTATTTGTTCATATGTGATTAACTTACCAATAGATTCCTCAATCATACCCGGCAATTCCATTGGTACAATGCCTGACTGTTCCATAGCATTTGCAGCCCACATTCCTATCCTGCTGACCAATATATATTTGCAGTCCTTAAATTTATTGATATTTTCACGAAGCTCCTTATCACTGTGATTTCCCCCATTACATACCGGCGTAACGGTTCTTGTTTCCAGTAATCTGTGCTTACCTGTCTCTGTTATTTCATATATATAGAAGATATCTGCCCTGCCAAAGTGCTGGTTTATGACAATTCCATCACTGGATGCAGTAGCCACTTTGTATACCTCCGCCTTTGGTTGTTCCTTTACTGATTTATCCATGCGAAAATGTTTCCTTTACATTTAATCTTCTCTGGTAAATCCGATCACCATACTCCGATTTTCCCGGAACACCCACCGCATCGGCTCTGCAGTGCTGGCAATGCCTGAATACATCTATATACTTAGATGCTTTTGTTCTTGCCTCATCAATCTGTAAGCAATTAGGAGCTTTCCTATCAGCCAGTTCATACTGTGGAATCAGGGGAATGATATTATAAATGCTTGCACCTGCCTCTTTTACAGTTTTTGCAATTTCTTCTATATGCCCACCATTAATCTCTGGAACAAGTACTGTATTTATCTTTATTGTGATACCGGAAGCCGCAACTTTTTTAATACCTTTTAGCTGATTTTCTATGAGAATTTCTGCCCCTTCTATGCCTTCATATTTTCTACCATGATAAATAATGTATTTATTCAGCTTTTCGAGGATCTCAGGTTTTACTGCATTCACTGTAACCGTCAGGGAATCAATTCCTATATCAATCACTTCATCCGCTTTTTCATACAGTAGCAGCCCATTTGTGCTCATACATTTGATGAGCTTCGGAAATTTTTCTTTCACTTTTCGGAAAGTCTGCAAGGCATAATCCGTAGCAAGTGTATCTCCCGGTCCTGCAATGCCAGCAACTGTGATTTCCGGACAGATGGACAAAGCTTTTTCCAGAACTTCCAGGCTTTCATCAGGCGTTATCACTTTTGAGGTCACTCCCGGCCGTTCTTCCACATCATTAATCACCCTGTCACAAAAACGACAGGCAATGTTACATCCCGGACTAACCGGAAGATGAATCCGTCCCACATTATTTTTATGACCGCCAAAACACGGATGGGAGTTTTGTAAGTCCTGATATGTATTGCTCATACTACACCTTCTTTCACTATAATATGTAACGATTCAGAACAGAAAATATTATGCAAAATATAGTATGTCATGGTTTACTCTGAATCCGAATCGTTACTGAATGACACTGGGCGGATTCGAACCGCCAACTTCAGTTTTGCAAACCTATGCCATTCCAACGGCTACAGCATCCTGATTTGGGAACTATAACGATTCATAAAGAAAAAACCAGAGGTCTGTTAATCTTTTTTAACAAAACCTCTGGTTTTCCAGTCAGTTTTTTATTCTGTATTTTTCAGTCTTATCTATTTGGACAATTTTACCATCCTGAATAACAAGTGTGATACTTCCATATTTCATATCACTTAACAGTTCTTCAAGAGTACCTAAATGCGAACTATCCAAAACCTGCTTACTTTCTGTTTCTTTCATTCACATCCGCCTCCACTCCGGACAAAATCTGTCTGTTTAATTATTATTGAACAATGGAGTAGACAAATATCTGTCGCCAGAGTCAGGAAGTAATGCTACAATCGTCTTTCCTTTATTTTCCGGTCTGTTCGCAAGAATCGCTGCTGCCTTAAGCGCAGCACCGGAAGATATTCCCACAAGGATTCCTTCACTTACTGCAAATGCCTTTCCTTCTGCAAATGCATCCTCATTCTCAATCGCAATAATTTCGTCATATATTTCCGTATTAAGAACTTCCGGGACAAACCCTGCACCAATTCCCTGAATCTTATGCGCCCCCGGAGTTCCCTTTGACAAAACAGGGCTTCCCGCCGGCTCAACTGCTACGATTTTTACATCCGGATTCTTTTCTTTTAAATATTCTCCAACACCCGTGATGGTTCCGCCTGTTCCTACACCAGCAACAAAAATGTCAACCTTTCCCTCTGTCTGTTCCCAAATCTCCGGTCCTGTTGTAGCCTTATGCACTGCAGGGTTCGCCGGATTCACAAACTGTCCTAAAATGACTGCTCCATCAATTTCTTTAGAAAGATCTTCTGCTTTTGCAATAGCCCCCTTCATTCCCTTGGCTCCTTCTGTGAGCACTAGCTCTGCGCCGTATGCCTTTAAAAGATTTCTCCTCTCAACGCTCATGGTATCCGGCAGGGTAAGGATTGCCCGGTATCCCTTTGCCGCTGCGACAGCAGCAAGACCGATTCCGGTATTTCCGCTGGTAGGTTCAATAATAGTTGCTCCTTCTTTCAACAGACCTTTCTTTTCCGCATCCTCAATCATTGCTAATGCAATACGGTCTTTTACTGAACCTGCCAGATTAAGATACTCCAGTTTTGCAAGAATGGTGGAATCTGTTATGCCCGCTTTCTTTGCATACCTATTCAGTTTCAGAATCGGGGTTCCTCCGATTAACTCCAGTGCACTTTCTTTGATTTGACTCATAATGATAACCTCCATATAGTTTAATATTTTTTGTTTGGCAGCTCTGCTGTCATCTTTTTTAATCAATTTCATAAAAAAACAGCTGTCATATGCTTATGACAACTGTCGGCTTTGCATTTAGTAAGCCAAATAAATCATGCATATGAAAAGCAAACCATATTCATATATACAGTTTGACAGCAACACATATCTTTTCTAACTTTATTCATCACTATATCTCTTGCTTTCATATGATCTGCTCCTTTCTAATTCCTATTTTTCTAATAGGTTTTGTAGGTTTTGTTCTATGTTTCACATTATACTTTTACAGTTCTCTCTTGTCAACAGATTTTTCTGCTGAAAGCAATAGATTATTCCTTTCACATATGATAGGAATTACCTATATTAAATCTTTCCGTATGTAATTCACCTTCTATTTCCCGAAAAACTTTATCTAACTCATCCAACAGGTCTTTTACATCCTCAATGCCGACCGAAAGCCTGAGTGTACTATCTGTAATCCCGTTTTTTTCTGATACATTATGAAAAAGTCTTATGCTTCCCCCATAAAGGTCTGCATCCACAATCAAATGATCCCCCGGATGAAACAGCTCCATCATCACCGTAATTGCTGCTGCATCCCTCTTCTTCTTCCAAATGCAGGCATTTTGTTTCAATTCCTCTTGCCATAGTTTTTCCTCCTGATTAACCTAAAGATTTATCCTTGTATTTTGCTATTTCCTCCAGATATTTCTGTCCGATCGCACTTAACGGCGCATCTTTCCTTGAAATATATCCAATCGTCATCCGTTCATCTGATTTCAGTTTTACGGCACAATAATCCTTTCCATTAAGATCTTCACATAAAATACCGGAACATAAAGTATATCCGTTCAACCCAACCATAAGATTTAACAAAGTAGCCCTGTCATTGGCACGGATAAATCTTTTGTACTGATAGGTACTTAAAACCTCTTCTGCAAAGTAGAAAGAATTGTGTTCCCCTTGTGCAAATCCAAGACATGGGTACTCATCCAGTTCCTCTAATGCTATTTCTTTCCTTTCGGCCAGTGGATGTCCTTTCCACATATATACATATACACCACATTCCAGCAATGGCTGAAACTGCAGTTCATACTCCGCAAACAACTTATTTAATACGTTCCTATTAAAATCATTCAGATATAAGATGCCAATCTCGCTTTTGCGGTTTTTGACATTATCAATGACTTCATGGGTTTTTGTCTCATGTACCTCAAATTCATACTCATCCATTCCATACTGCTTCACAAGTTCCACAAATGCATTTACTGCAAATGTGTAGTGCTGCATGGATACGCTGAATGTCTTTTTTACCTCTGTCTGTGAAATATATTTTGCGTCCAACAGCTCATACTGTTCCATTACAGATTTTGCATATCCGATAAATTCTGCCCCTTTAGTTGTCAGAGTAATCCCATTTTTAGACCGTATAAATATATCGAACCCTATCTCGTTCTCCAATGAGTGAATTGCCGAAGAAAGGCTTGGTTGGGATATAAAAAGTACCTTTGCTGCATCATTCAATGAATTCTGCCCTGCTACTGCAATCACATATTTTAACTGAACTAATGTCATCTTTGTTCTCCCATTATTCCTATCAGTATAGTATGTTAATATGCTTTATATACTATACCATCAAAGACAACTTTTGCATAATTCTTTTTTCCTTTAGATGGTTATAGCTTTTAACAATAATCTCTTATTGTTTATAGCAACATTTCAAGTTCTCTACAAAGTGTTTTCATGCTACCTATCGAATCACCGTTCCTTTCCTACATCACACTCAAAAAGTTTCAAGATTTCCCTCACCTCCTTAAAAATGGGCATAAAAATACCATTCACTCTTTGATTTGT
This sequence comes from Dorea acetigenes, assembly GCF_025567385.1. Taxonomy (NCBI): domain Bacteria; kingdom Bacillati; phylum Bacillota; class Clostridia; order Lachnospirales; family Lachnospiraceae; genus Dorea; species Dorea acetigenes. The sequence goes on along the minus strand of NZ_JAOQJU010000009.1, from coordinate 44,462 downwards.
TATCGCAAGTGAATGGCATTATTTTTGAGCTTTTACATATTCAATAATAAAATTAAGTTCCTCTGTTGAAAGAATATCAAACGGATTCTCTGCTCCATCACCAATAAGGTATCTAGGTACCGCGACATTGAGGCAAATATTAATCTTTTCCTAATTAAGCACGCGCACACGCAATACATCCTTAATTGCCCGCAAATCCTCAGCCACAGTCTCCGGAACATCAGAATCAATATCTATCATTGTGTAAGCATATCCGCCCTTACTTTTATTTACTAAATCTGCAATATTCATATTATCTCTAGCCAAAACTTTTGTAAACTGGCCAATCATATTAGGGACGTTGTGATGAAGCAATACGATTCTCTTGTTATCTCCTACCTTACCCATATTACAATTCGGATAATTCACGGAATTTGTAATATTGCCGTTCTCCAAATAATCGACCATCTCTTTTACCGCCATCTTTGCACAGTTATCTTCTGATTCTTCTGTGGAAGCGCCCAGATGTGGAATTACGATTGCGCCTTTCACCCCTGCCACGATCGGTGTCGGGAAATCCGTCACGTAATGCTTTACTTTTCCGGAAATAAGGGCGTCAACCATTGCTTCTTCATCCACTAACACATTTCTTGCAAAATTCAGTACCACAACATCTTTTTTCATAAGGCTGATTGCATTGGAATCTATCATTCCTTTTGTACTTTCCATTGCCGGAACATGTATCGTAATGTAATCACACTCTTTGTAAAGTTCATCCACGGATTTTGCATGATGGATATTCCTGGACAGCTTCCAGGCAGATTCAACAGATACATACGGATCGTAACCATATACATCCATTCCGAGATGCATAGCTGCATTGGCAACCAGCACGCCGATTGCTCCAAGACCGATTACTCCCAGCTTCTTGCCTTCCAACTCACATCCTGCAAATGCTTTCTTTGCTTTCTCTGCGTCTTTGGCAATATTGCCATCCTCTTCGTTCTCCTGAACCCAGTTAATACCGCCGAGAATATCCCGGGATGCCAGCAGCATTCCTGCGATTACCAGTTCCTTTACGCCATTCGCATTTGCTCCCGGGGTATTGAAGACCACAATTCCCTCTTCTGCACATTTCTCAAGAGGAATATTATTGACGCCGGCCCCGGCTCTTGCGATGGCTTTCAGGTTCTCCCCAAATTCCATGTCATGCATTCCCGCACTTCTTACCAGAATTGCATCCGCCGTCTTTGCATCGCTTACAGGAACATATGCTTCCGTTAATCTCTCCAAACCTACTTCCGAAATTGGATTTAAACAATGATATTTATACATGATTACAGATTCTCCTCTTCAAATTTCTTCATAAATTCTACTAAAGCTTCCACGCCTTCATATGGCATTGCATTGTAAATACTTGCGCGCATACCGCCCACCGTACGGTGACCTTTCAAGTTCTCAAAACCGGCCTCCTTCGCCTCTTTAACGAACTTGGCATCCAGTTCCTTATCGCCGGTTACGAACGGCACATTCATGAGAGAACGGTCTTTTGGCTCTACTGTTCCCTTAAACAATTTGCTCTGATCGAGAAAATCATAGAGAAGCTTTGCCTTCTTTTCATTCTTCTCCTTCATTGCGGCAAGACCTCCCTGCTTTTTCAGCCACTTAAACACTTTACCGCAGATATAAATTCCATATGCCGGCGGCGTATTGTAAAGAGAATTGGCATCAGCATGGGTTTTATACTGAAGCATCGTCGGTGTACCCGGCAGTACATCCTCTGTAATCAGATCCTCCCGGATAATTACAATTACCACGCCAGCTGGTCCTACATTCTTCTGTACACCGCCGTAAATCACGCCATATTTGCTCACATCTACCGGTTCGGACAGAAAACAAGAGGATACATCTGCCACCAGCGTTTTGCCTTTGGTATTCGGAAGTTCCTTATACTTCGTTCCATAAATGGTGTTATTTTCACAAATATAAACATAATCTGCATCTTCAGAAATCGGAAGATCAGAACAATCCGGGATATAAGAAAAGGTCTTATCTTCGGAACTTGCAATTTTATTAGCTTTCCCATATTTCTGAGCTTCCTGATATGCCTTCTTCGCCCACTGCCCGGTTACGATATAGTCCGCCACGCCATTCTTCATCAGGTTCATGGGAATCATTGCAAACTGCTGCGATGCTCCTCCCTGTAAGAACAGAACCTTATAATTATCCGGAATATTCATTAATTCTCTGATGTCAGCCTCTGCCGTCCGGATGATTTCCTCAAATGCTTTCGAGCGGTGACTCATTTCCATCACGGACATTCCGGTTCCGTTGTAATCTAACATCTCTGCTGCTGCCTCTTTAAGAACTTCCTCCGGCAATACCGCCGGTCCTGCTGAAAAATTGTACACTCTGCTCATAGTAATTCCTCCATGTCTTATTTGTTTTTTATTATACTGTATTCCTTTTATTTCTTTTCCAAATCCTCTGCATCAAACGCTTTCTCAATGGCCTCTCCCGGAGCAACCATCGGCCACACTTTATCATCCGAATCAATCTGACAGTCAATAACCACCGGTTTCCCAAGCGTAAGCGCTCTTGCAAATGCATCTGCAAACTCTTCTTTCGTTGCAGCCCGGATTCCCTCGGCACCCATCGCCTCGGCAAGCTTCACAAAATCCACTGCATCATTCAGTACGGTAGCCGAATATCTCTGTCCATAAAACAAATCCTGCCATTGACGCACCATTCCCAGCACATGATTATTAATTACCACCTGTATCACCGGAATATTGTGTCTTACTGCCGTTGCTATTTCATTCATATTCATGCGGAAGCATCCGTCGCCTGCAATATTTACCACCGTCTTATCCGGCATTCCTGTCTTAGCTCCCAGAGAAGCACCCAGGCCATATCCCATGGTTCCAAGTCCTCCTGAAGTAAGAAGCGTTCTTGGCTTTGTATATTTATAATACTGTGCCGCCCACATCTGATGCTGCCCTACTTCCGTGACAACAATTGCCTCTCCCCTGGTTTGACGATATATTTCTTCTACCACATAAGGCCCGGTAAGGCTCTCCGTGTGATAAGTTAAAGGATATTTCTTTTTATATTCCTGAATCTTTGCTATCCACTCAGAATGATCCTGCTGTTCCAGACGCTCATTCAGCTTCTTCAGCACCACCTTCAGGTCGCCGATAATCCCTTCGTCAATCAATACATTTTTATTCATCTCCGCTTCATCAATATCAAGCTGAAGGATTTTGGCATGGCTCGCAAATTTCTTTGCATTACCGGTAACACGGTCACTGAACCTTGCTCCCGCCACAACCAGAAGGTCGCATTCACTGACTCCATAATTTGAAGTCTTCGTCCCATGCATACCAAGCATTCCGGTATATAATGGATCTGTTCCCGGAAATGCCCCTTTTCCCATCAGTGAATCAGTAACCGGGGCGTCTGCCTTCTTGACAAATTCATATAATTCTTCACTGGCTCCGGCAAGTACCGCTCCGCCGCCAACAAAGATATAGGGTTTCTCGGCCTTCTGAATCATCTGAACCGCATGGTCTAAATCTTCCTCGCAGATATCTTCTGACGGCAGGACAGCCGCTGGCTTGACGGGCTGATACTCTGCTTTATTTGCCGTTACATCTTTCGGGATATCAATCAGCACCGGGCCCGGCCTGCCTTTTTTGGCAATAACAAATGCCTTTCGAATGGTATCCGCCAGCTGCTCCACATCTTTGACAATATAGTTGTGTTTGGTAATCGGCATAGTAATACCTGCAATATCAATCTCCTGAAAACTGTCTTTTCCAAGAAGAGATACGCCCACATTACACGTAATCGCCACTACAGGAATGGAATCCATATAGGCGGTAGCAATTCCTGTAACCAGATTCGTTGCTCCCGGTCCGCTGGTTGCAAAGCACACACCAACCTTACCCGTAGCACGGGCATATCCATCCGCCGCATGTGCCGCTCCCTGCTCATGGGATGTTAAAATATGCTTAATTTCATCACTATGCTTATAAAGCTCGTCATATACATTCAATATCGCTCCGCCCGGATATCCGAACACGGTATCCACACCCTGCTCTTTCAGGCATTCGATTACTATTTCTGCTCCTGTCAATTGCATAATTCAATCTCTCTCCTACTTTATTTCTTCGGTATCTCCAGAACGGCTCCCCGGTTTCCTGACGTAACCATAGAAGCATATCTTGCAAGATAACCTGTTGTCACCTTCGGCTCTCTCGGCTGCCATTTTGCCTTTCTTTCTTCCAATACAGAATCCGGTACATCCAATTCAAGCTTCAGTCCCGGAATATCAATCTTAATGATATCCCCTTCTTCTACCAGGGCAATCGGTCCGCCCACAGCAGCTTCCGGTGATACATGGCCGATAGATGCCCCTCTGGACGCTCCGCTGAAGCGTCCGTCCGTAATCAGCGCTACGCTGGAACCAAGTCCCATTCCCGCAATTGCAGATGTGGGATTTAACATCTCCCTCATACCCGGTCCGCCTTTTGGGCCTTCATAACGGATAACGACTACATCGCCAGCCACAATCTTACCACCTTTAATCGCGGCGATAGCATCCTCTTCACATTCAAATACTCTTGCCGGTCCTTCGTGAACCAACATCTCCGGTACAACTGCCGAACGCTTCACAACACTTCCGTCAGGCGCCAGATTTCCTTTTAATACGGCAAGACCGCCCGTCTCACTGTATGGGTTCTCAATCGGGCGGATGACTTCAGGATTCTTATTTACACATCCTTCAATATTCTCTCCCACCGTCTTTCCTGTTACCGTCATACATTCTGTATGTAACAGATTCTTTTTATTCAATTCATTCATCACGGCAGACACGCCGCCTGCCTCGTTCAAATCTTCCATATAAGTCGGTCCTGCCGGAGCCAGATGGCAAAGATTCGGTGTTTTCTCACTGATTCCATTTGCAAAATCAATTTCAAAATCCATACCAATCTCATGCGCGATTGCCGGAAGATGGAGCATACTGTTCGTAGAACATCCCAGAGCCATATCTACCGTCAGCGCATTCAGCACAGCCTCCTCCGTCATAATATCTCTCGGACGGATATTCTTTTTGAGCAGTTCCATCACCTGCATACCTGCATGCTTTGCCAAACGGATTCTCTCAGAATATACTGCCGGAATCGTGCCATTTCCCGGAAGTCCCATCCCCAGGACCTCTGTCAGGCAGTTCATGCTGTTTGCCGTGTACATACCGGAACAGGAACCGCAGGTTGGGCATACCTTATTTTCAAATTCGCATACGTCTTCCTCCGTCATAGTTCCTGCCGCATAAGAGCCTACTGCCTCGAACATACTGGAAAGGCTTCGTTTCTGCCCTTTTACATGACCCGCAAGCATCGGTCCTCCGCTGACAAATATCGTGGGAACATTGATTCTTGCCGCAGCCATCAAAAGTCCCGGAACATTCTTATCACAATTGGGAACCATTACCAACGCATCAAATTGGTGTGCCAACGCCATCGCTTCTGTTGAATCCGCAATCAAATCTCTTGTTACCAGAGAATACTTCATGCCGATGTGCCCCATTGCAATTCCGTCACAGACGGCAATCGCCGGAAATACGATAGGAGTCCCGCCTGCCATGGAAACTCCCATCTTAACAGCATTTACGATTTTATCCAAATTCATGTGGCCCGGAACAATCTCATTGTAAGAACTTACGATTCCTACTAACGGTCTGTCCAACTCTTCTTTCGTATAACCTAATGCATTAAAAAGCGACCGGTGCGGGGCCTGCTGTATTCCTTTTGTAACTGTATCACTTCTCATTTTCTTTCCTCCATCCGTAAATTAAATTGCAGTTCAGCCCGCGCCATTCGCAAAACGCATCTACGATGCTTCTCCGCTGCTATGCAGCTATTTTTGCTCATAAAATGGCGCTCCGCTCATAAGCCGGATCATGTGTTCATTCATGCAAGCACGATTCACCCATAATCCGACTTATGGCTGAACTGATACGTAAATTATGATATAAAACCTGCAATCAGGCTGCCCATCTCAGATGTCCCAACCTGCTTCTTTCCTTCTGACATGATATCAACCGTGCGGTATCCTTCTTTCAGAGCCTTCGCAACAGCTTCTTCTATAGCGTCCGCTTCTTTGTCAAGGTCAAAGCTGAAACGCAGCATCATTGCAGCAGAAAGAATGGTTGCAATGGGATTGGCTATTCCTTTCCCTGCAATATCCGGCGCTGATCCGCCGCTTGGCTCATAAAGCCCGAACTTCGTCTCATTCAAGCTTGCACTTGCAAGCATCCCGATAGATCCGGTTACCATACTTGCTTCATCCGATAAAATATCTCCAAACATATTTTCCGTCAGGATAACGTCAAACTGCTTTGGATCCTTCACTAACTGCATTGCACAGTTATCTACCAGCATATGCTCCAGAGTGACATCCGGATACTCCTTTGCCACCTCTTCTACTACCTTCCGCCATAATCTGGAGGAATCCAGCACATTCGCTTTATCCACACTGGTTACTTTCTTTCTGCGCTTTCTGGCAATATCAAATCCCCGTCTCGCAATCCTGCGAATCTCGTTCTCATTATATGTAAGGGAATCATATGCCGTCATCACACCATCTTCCTCTACAGTCTTTCGCTCTCCAAAATACAATCCGCCGGTCAGTTCCCTCATAATCATCATATCAAATCCGCCCTCGGTAATCTCTTCCTTCAGCGGACATGCTCCTTTTAGTTCATCGTACAACACTGCAGGACGTAAATTTGCGAAAAGATTCAACGCTTTGCGAATTTTCAGAAGCCCCGCCTCCGGGCGTTTAGACGGCTCAAGCTGATACCAGGGAGACGTCTTCGCATCGCCTCCGATAGATCCCATCAAAACAGCCTCACATGCCTTTGCCTTCTCTATCGTCTCATCCGTAAGCGGTATGCCATGCACGTCAATAGACGCACCGCCCATTAACAATTGTTCGTATGTACAGATATGCCCATATTTTTCTGCTACCCGATCCAGCACTTTCATAGCTTCCGTCACAATCTCCGGTCCGATCCCGTCACCCTTAATAACCCCAATCTTCAGGTCCATACTTCTCTTCCTTTCTCCTAAATCTTCATTATTCCCTATAATATCGCATTTTCTGATTCGTTTCAACCCTTTAACAAACAAAAGTGTAAAAAAACAGAGTGTTCTCTGTTTTTCTCAGATAACACTCTGCTTCATACCCTCCATGGATTACTCAGCCGCTCCTGCCTTCTCTACCTGCGCAATCGCCGTCTTCTGCATCGGAATACGGCAGTTCTTGTTGCTTCCAAATTCGACAATCACATCATCTTCCGTAATGTCAATAATCACGCCATAAAAGCCGCTCGTCGTAAGTACAGTATCTCCTACTTCCATCTCGGCAATCATCGCCGCAACTCTCTTCTGCTCTTTCTTCTGCGGTCTCATAAGCAAGAACCAGAAGCCTCCGATAATCACCGCGTATATAAGAATCATAGTAAACAAACTGCCTGTTGTGTTGGCTGCTGCTAATGCGAACATATTCTTTCCTCCTACTCTTTTTTCACACTATTGTTATCATACACAATAATAATCTTTTCAGCAAGTGTTTTTTAGGATTTTTATTTCCCCTGAAGACCTTCTAATGTCTTTTCTTTGTATGCTTTATAATTTCCCGCCTCGATTGCTTCTCTTATCTCTTCCATCAAATGATTATAGAAATAAAGATTATGCAGGACACAAAGCCGCATCCCCAGCATTTCTTTTGCCTTAAGCAGATGCCTGATATACGCCCTGGAGTAGGTCCTGCACGCCGGGCATCGGCAGCCTTCTTCTATCGGGCGGCCATCCAGCTCATATTTTGCATTAAACAAGTTCAGCTTTCCCTGTTTTGTATAAACATGTCCATGGCGTCCGTTCCTGCTGGGATATACACAGTCAAAGAAATCCACCCCCCGGTCTACCGCTTCCAGGATATTCGCAGGTGTCCCTACTCCCATCAGATAAACAGGCTTGTCCTCCGGAAGTTCCGGCACAACCGCATCCAAAATCCGGTACATTTCTTCATGAGATTCTCCCACCGCCAGACCGCCAACGGCATAACCATCCAAGTCCATAGCAGCAATCTCTCTTGCATGACGGACACGGATATCCTCATAGACACCGCCCTGATTAATTCCAAAGAGAAGCTGGTTTTTATTAATCGTTTCCGGAAGCTCATTCAGCCTTGCCATCTCAGCTTTGCATCTTGCCAGCCACCTTGTAGTACGATCTACAGACCGCTCAATATAATCCCTGTCAGCCACGCTGGAAGGGCATTCATCAAAAGCCATCGCTATGGTGGATGCAAGGTTCGACTGTATCTGCATACTTTCTTCCGGTCCCATGAAGATCTTTCTTCCATCTATATGAGAATGGAAATAAACCCCTTCTTCTTTAATCCTGCGCAGACCCGCAAGAGAGAACACCTGGAATCCGCCCGAATCTGTAAGAATGGGCTTATCCCATACCATAAATCGGTGAAGTCCTCCCATTTTTTTCACCACTTCATCACCCGGCCTGACATGAAGGTGATAAGTATTGGAAAGTTCTACCTGTGTGCCAATCTGCTGCAGATCCTCAGTAGAAACGGCTCCCTTAATGGCAGCCGCTGTTCCTACATTCATAAATACGGGCGTTTCTATCGTCCCATGCACCGTGTGAAGCCTGCCTCTTCTGGCAAGGCCGTCTCTTTTTATCAATTCATACATAAGCAAATTCCTTTTTAATAATGGCAGATTACCGGAGTTCCGGCATCTACATAAGTATACAATTGTGCGGCCACGTCATATGGAAGATTGACACAGCCATGGGAACCGTATGTCAGATATCTGGAACCGCCGAATGCAGACTGCCATGTTGCATCATGAAATCCAATCCCACCATTAAACGGCATCCAAAAGTCTACAGGTGACTCCCATTCATAGGTTCCATCCGGCAATTTTGGTCCCCTGAGCACAGAATCCTTCGTCTTATATGCCAAAACATAAGTTCCCTGCGGCGTCCCATTTCCTTTATTCGGATTACCCGTTACGACATCCGACTGCAGGACGCACTGTCCATTCTGGAAGAAGAACATGTGCTGATTCGTCAGATCCACTTCTGCGTAAGTATTGCCAAAATCATTGGTATCATGGGACACTGCCCTGCTGCTGTAATTCGGCTCACGGGTAACCGTCTCCACATTCCTGATATTGGCAAGCAGCGCCTCATATTCTGCATCCTTATCAATAATCCATCCATAATTGCCGCCGGCCACTTCTACCGTATTGCCATAACCAGTCGTAAAGACTCTTGTCTTCCCGTAGGTATTATACTTATTAGCAAGCTCCTGGACATAATTACGTACTCCGTCTTCATTGAAAGTCACGTTCATATTCTCATCGACTGTCAGCCATTGTGAGATGACAAATGCATCCACTACTTCTGTATAAGGATTCAGATCGTAGGTAACAGTCGCCCCGAGATAGCTATTCATTGTATCTCTCGCTGCAATAACTTCCTGGGAGTCCTTCGTATACTTGGGAAGAATATAGCATCCCTTTTCCTTCATATCCAATTCCGGCTGAAAGCCTGCAATCGCAGTATTCACAGCCTTTTTGAAGCTCTCGGTATCAATCTGTGTACCAATCACTTCCTCTTTTATCCCAAATGCACTTCCCTGGAATTCCGGCACTGCTGAAACAGAAGCTATCTGAGATTCTGTATTCATACAATTCAGGCTATTCATAACCTCCTCCAGTTTCTGCTCATCATATTCCACGCCAATCGGCGCTTCAATCTCATACTTCTCCCACAACGCCGTAATCCACAAAAACGGATTCTGATCTTTTAACAGCTTCTCCACCGTACCTTCGCTGGAATATTCCAACTCAATATCTTCCCCGGCAATCTCTTCGGTACTTCCGTCAGATTCCTTCAAAAGTAAAGTATAATCATCTACCTGTTTCTCCATATACGCTTCTACCTGTCCGGCAGTCTTCGCAGAAAAAACTGTACCATTAATCTCTGTATTGATGTAAAAGTGGTTCATAAAAAAAACTGACACGCCGAGATATGCCAATACCAGGATTCCCAGCATAGAGCCAAATACAATTGTCAGCTTTCTCTTCCAGCCGCGCTTCTTCTTTTTTGTCTCCTCCGGGCTTTTCTTCTTGTCTTTCTTCTTCTTTTTCTTCTTTTTTTCCTTCACAGGAGTTGTCTCAGTCTCTGCCTCTGCCGGTTCTTTCTCCCCGCTATCATCACCATCAGCTTCTTCGTTCTCCGCTTCCGATTCCTGCGGGCTGCTTTCCATTGCATGGATTTCACTGTAAATCTCACGCATGGTCTCTTCCACAATTTTGTCTGAGTTATCTTCCGTCTCTCCTGTTTTCTTGTCTATATCACTCATCCAAATATACTCCTCTACAAAATTCTCAACATGCAGTAATTATAATACGGCTATCATAAAAAGTACAGAAGAAAATACCATTTTCGTTTTTTTTCAACTTTTTTCAGCAACCTGCCGCAGAATCAAATTGCAGAACCATTTTCTTTCATATATAATGAAGTATGCATGATTGGAAAGGAGACTAAAATTATGGCAGGTTCAACTTATGGAACACTTTTTAAAATTACAACCTGGGGAGAATCCCACGGAGCCGCAATTGGTGTTGTCATCGACGGCTGCCCTGCAGGGCTTTCTCTTTGTGAAACAGATATACAAAGCTTTCTCGACCGCAGGAAGCCGGGACAGAGCCGTTATACTACAAAACGGAATGAAGGAGATAAAGTCGAGATTCTATCTGGTATCTTTGAGGGGAAGACCACAGGGACTCCCATTTCTCTTATCGTTCGAAATGAAGACCAGATTTCCAGGGATTACGGCAATATTAAGGATTGCTATCGTCCCGGGCACGCTGACTATACCTTCTCTGAAAAATATGGCTTCCGGGATTACAGAGGCGGCGGACGCTCTTCCGGACGTGAGACCATCGGCAGAGTAGCCGCCGGTGCTGTTGCTTCCCGGATTTTACAGCAGTTGGGTATTGAAGTCAGAGCATATACCAAGGCCATCGGCAATATCGTAATCCCAGAAAACGAATATGATTTCTCCTGTATCTCCCAGAACAGCCTTCAGATGCCAAATCAAGCTTACGCTCTCCGGGCTGCAGAATATCTAGAAGAATGCATGAAAAATCAAGACTCTTCAGGCGGCATTATTGAATGTTCGATTACAGGTCTCCCTGTAGGAATCGGCGAACCCGTTTTTGAAAAACTGGATGCAAATCTTGCCAAAGCCATCATGTCCATCGGAGCAGTTAAAGGCGTAGAAATCGGCGACGGCTTCCACGCTGCGTCTGCAAACGGAAGCAGCAATAACGACCCATTCCGCACCGCTTCCGGGGGGCATGACATACAGAAAGCCACCAACCATTCCGGCGGGACTTTGGGCGGAATGAGCGATGGCAGTACCCTTATCCTCCGGGCTGCGGTAAAACCAACTCCCTCCATCTCCAGAGTACAGCAGACTGTCAACACCTCCGGTGATGAGATAGAGCTTTCTATCCATGGCCGCCACGACCCGGTGATTGTGCCGAGAGCCGTTGTAGTTGTCGAATCCATGGCTGCACTAACCTTAATTGATATGCTACTTATTAATATGTCAGCAAAGCTTGAAAATATCATTGAATTTTATAAATAGCAGGGAAAAGAATACGGATACACAATTTACCATCTTTATATTCAGCAGATATACTGCCACCCATCTGCCCCACCAGGCGCCGGGCAATCGCAAGCCCCAGTCCTGTGGATTTCCTGGCAGTTTCCACCGTATAGAATCGGTCAAACAATCTGCCAACCTGCACTTCATTTAACGAGGATGCCTGGTTAATGAAAGTAATCTCTCCGTCCTGCGTTAATGTGATCTGCAAATCTCCATCACTGTATTTCATGGCATTATGGAGGAGGTTTGAAAATACACGGGGCAGAGTAACTGGATCCAGCATCCGGACTACCGGCTGTTTTGGAAGCCGGATGTCCGGCTGGATTCCTCTTTCACGAAAAGAAGTATAGAATGCTGCAATACTCTCTTCCAGTACATGATTCAGCACGACAGGCTCTCTTGCTCTGTCATTTTCATCAGCTAAAACAATCGAATATCGAAACAGTTCTTCTGTCAACTGCTTTAGAAGCTCTGTCCGGTTCCGAATGATCTCCGTATAACGCTCCGCTGCCTCCGACTTTTCTTCCTGCTCCAGCAGATCCAGATAACCACAGATAGCAGTCAACGGAGTCCGCAGGTCATGAGAAATATTTGTCACTGCGTCCTTAAGCTCCCTGTCACCCTGACAGAAACGGTGCCGTTCTTCTCTTAGCTGTCTAAGCTGTCCATTGATTGTATTTGCCAGATCCTTCACTGCCTTATCATGGCTGGAAATATCAATCAGCGTATTTGTGTCGGTTGTGAGCCTTTCTACAAATCCATCTTCTATTTCCCTTACACTTTTTCGCAATAAATAGATTTTCAAAACCAAAATGCCAATGACGGCGCACAACCACATTTCCATAGTAATCTCCTATTTGATATTCTTTTTCTTAAAAATCGCAATCCCCACACCTGTTGTAATTACAACAATTACAAAATCATATACTACCATCAGCTTCAAATTGTCCGGCTCATTCATTGCAATCTGGTATAATTGAGAAACCGGAAGAAAATTATACAAAAATTCATAAACCTCTCTCTTCCTTCCTGACAAATATCGGTCATTTTTCTCCCTTTCTACTTCTATAGTCTCGCCCGTTTCTTCATCAACATAAGAATAGGCTTCGTAATATTCCGGGGCTTCCAGGCGCTGATAGATGATAAGCGCTGCAAAAAGCAAAATAATGGCAGAAAGCAGGCAGACAACGGAACCCGATGCTTTACTTTGAATTGACATAGAGAACAGTAAAAGCAAAGCAGTCATTGCCAGCATGGCGGTAATACCTGCCGCCCCGAAAACAAGAATCTCTTTCACATGAAATGTCGTTCCGCCAAGCAGAATCTGCCCCAATCCCAGGACTACCAGGATATACACTACATATATCACAACGTCTGCAGCGGCACAGACGATAAGCTTTGACAGATAAATATCCCTTCGCGCGTGTCCTGCCGACAGCTTGTTGCGAATGGTTCCATCCGAATATTCCGTTCCCACAAAAAGTCCGACCACCACAGCAGCCGCAAAAATAAGATAAAGCCCTCCTACAAAAATCAAAGCGTCTGTATTGCTATATTCCACACTCAGCTGCGCATATTCATCCGCATTTTTTCTTACATCCGCCCATCGCATCAGAACCATAAATACGCCTGAGCCGGCCGAAAACAATATCCCTAATTTAAAAACAAAGCTTTTACACAATCTCACAAATTCGGCAGATAATAATTTACTCATTCTTTCCACCTCCTACCAGACTGACATAATAGCTTTCCAGGCTTTCCTCTTTCTCCTGCACAGAGAATACCTCACAGTCACGCTCTGCAAGTGCAAGCACCAGCTCCGTCACATTTACCTTTGCGTACACATATGCCTCTGTGTCCGTAAGAATCTTGTAATCCAACTTCATTTCGTCAAGCACACAGGCCAGCGTCCCGGTATTGCTTACTTCTATGCGGATACATTTCCTGCATGCCGCCTCTAACTCCTCTGCGCTTAATTCCCTGACAATACGCCCGCTGTCAATAAATCCGTAATGGGTCGCAAGCCTGGACAATTCATCCAGAATATGGCTGGAAATAAGAACCGTAATCTGCCGCTCATGATTCAGCCGTAAAATCAGCTCCCGTATCTCAATAATTCCCTGTGGATCAAGACCATTTACAGGCTCATCCAGCACAAGAAAATCCGGATCACCAACAAGTGCTATGGCAATTCCCAGTCTCTGGCGCATACCCAGGGAAAAGTGCTTCGCTTTCTTTTTTCCTGTATTTTCAAGCCCCACCAGCTTCAAGACATCTTCCAACCCGTCAAAAGACGGAAGCCCCAGAATACGGTACTGCTGCCTCAGATTATCTTCTGCCGTCATATCCAGATAAATAGACGGCGTCTCCACAACAGCCCCCATTCTTCTGCGCGACTTTCTCATCTCCCTGTCTGCATTTTCTCTTCCATACAATGTGTAACTTCCCGATGTAGGCTCCTGCAGCCCGCAGATCAGACGAATCAACGTCGTCTTTCCTGCTCCGTTCTTGCCTACAAATCCGTAAATTGCGCCCCGCGGGACATTCATAGACAACCCGTCTAACGCCTTGAAATCCCTGTAGCTTTTACTCAAATCATTCGTTCTCAAAATATAATCCATAAATATCAACCTCCTTATTGCTGATATTCTATCGGATAATCGTAAAGGAACCAGTAAAGAAAAACGTAAAGATTTCTTAAAGTTTGAATCCAATTCCCCATACAGCCTCTATGTAATCCCTGCCGCTTACTTCCCGAAGCTTTCTGCGCAGATTGCTGATATGCATTTTCAGGGAATTTTCCGTGCAATCCGGAGTATTTTCACTGATTCGCTCCAGGATCTGTGATTTCGTAATAACCTGCGAGGGATTTTGCATCAGTAGTTTTAAAATTGCAAACTCCGTTCTCGTCAGCTTAATCTCGGTTGTCTCAAACGCAACCATGTGGGTATCCATATCCAGAGTCAGACCATCAAATGTTAAAGTTGAACTAAAAAAAGGCGCCGCAGTACGAAGCTGCACCGCAATACGCGCCAGAAGCTCTTTCGTGTTAAACGGCTTCGTCACGTAATCAACGGCACCTCCAAGCAGCACCTCTACTTTATGGTCAATATCTACCTTTGCGCTCACTACAATAACAGGAATTCCTTTTATATGCGGAAGAACCTCTTCTCCATTCAGCCCCGGCAGCATCAGGTCAAGCAGTACAAGATCCGGCTTTGCCCGGGAAAGGGCAAGCAATGCTTCCGTCCCTGAATAAGCGCGGGAAACACTGTAGCCCTCCCTGGTAAGTATCTCTTCCAGCATATTGCCAATATATAAATCATCATCAATAATCAATATTTTTTTCAAACCCATTTTTCACCTGTCCGACATCTTGTTTTCTTCTATTTATTATAGTGATTTCGTCGAACAGTGTAAAGCCTCTTAAAACAGGTTCTTAATTTTGTCCCAAACACTTTCCTCTTTCTCTGCAGGCTCCTCTTCCGTCTCCTCCGGGACGCTGATTGCTTCTGTCTGCATCACAAACTGCACCAGCCCTATATTTTTATTTTTTTCAGAAACAAAGGAAACCGCTTCAAAATCACCACCCGCAATTTCTTCAACCGCTTTATCAATTTCTTCCTCTATCTTTTCGTCTATGCCGGAAACCTGCTCGGAGAATTCTCCGGTTCCATCCAGAAGTTCTCCTGTACCATCCTTTAGTTCCGACAATCCATCCACAACCTCACTCGCACCTGCCTGCAGTTTCTGCGTGCCGACGATTAATCCCGATGCTCCTGAAGAAAGGCTGACGTTTCCTGCTGCCAGATTTCCTGCCCCTTCTGCCAGTGCGTCTGCTCCTGCCGCCGCCTGGCCTAACGCAGCATTCAAGGTATCATAACTGGATTGAATGCCGGACACTCCTTCCATGTAGCTGTTAAGTCCTGTATCCAGACTTTCGTATTCTTTCGTAAGCTGATTGATTGCATCTTTTAATGGCTGCATCTCATCCGTCACCATACTTTCCAGGATAACCGGCAGACTCTGCACCTGTTCGTCAAACTGCTTATACTGGGAACTTAATGTTGCCAGCCCGGCATTTACTTCCGATGCTCCTGCCGCCGCCTGATCCACTCCACCCTGGAAATTACCAAGTGCATCGTTGTCCTGCTCTAACAGCGCCGCAATACCGGATACGGTACTGATTGTTCCATTGATATCTATACCTCCCATTGCCGCAATCTGTTCCACAGTTTCACCGGGAAGGCTTCCCAGGACAACATTCACCTGATCCACAAGCCCGTTCAGATATGCCGCCGCATTACTGTTTGCCGTTTTTAAATCATTTACATTACCATAACTGCCTTGTATCACTCCCAGTCCGCCGGCGACCTGCCCTGCCCCTGCTTCTGCCTGCTCAATACCTGCCAGAATCTGTGCGGAGCTATCCAACAATACCTGCATCTGTTCTGTCCCCGTCTCAATGCTGTTCAGACTGGACTGAATCTGCTGCAACGCTGCTTTTACTTCTGCCGATCCTTCTGTCAATTCCGGTGAATTCGCTGTCAGGGCATTTAATCCACTTTTCAGCTCACCTGCTCCCTGCTGCATCTGCTCCAGGCTGCCGGAAAGTTCTTCTGTTCCTGTTTTTAATGCTGTGCTTCCCTCTGTCAGACTTCCGAATCCCCGTTCCAATACTAAGGTTCCGCTAAAAAGTTCGTCCGTCCCCTTCTTCAATTCTGCTGCTCCGCCCAAAAGTTTTCCGGTCCCGTCATCCAGCGCCTTCGCTCCGTCATCAAACGCCTCTGCAGCATCCTTTATTTCATCTGTTTTTTCGGCAAGGCCTTCTTTATCAATAGCATCACTGTCAATAGCAAAGGACATGGGCACAGCCTGAAAAGAAATCGCCGTCATCTCAAAGTCTGTCACATCTGCCTTTATCGTAAACTCTTTTTCCTGCCCGGCCATAATATTGTAAAGGAGCTGCCTGTCTGTACCTACATTTGCCTGTGTCGCCCCATCCGCAATAATGTCACTGCAATAATCTGTATTTAAAGTCACCGTTGCCTGCATGAGATAATTGTCGAAAAATGTATCGTCAGAATCCGGATTTTCCTTTATATCCACATGAATCTCCAATTTTCCATCTGCTCCCGCCAATTCTTCTGCAGTCACTTTTTTCCCATCCAATGTATAAGAAATGCTGATAATCCACGGTAACACTGCATTTTCCAGACTTCCCTGATAAATAAATTTACCCTGATCTGCCTCGACAGTAACCTTGTCTCCTTTTTTTATGATTTCCTCCTCTGAACTTAAATTCTCTACAGAAGAATACTCTCCATAATCCACAATATCGGTGTCCGCATCCAGCATATATTCATTCACAACATATACGTCTGCCACACTTCCATCCCCGTTCAGATTCACATAAACATTTTCATCTTTAACCGCCGCTTCATCCGCATAAACCGAAAGAACCATCCCTGCTGCCAAAGCGCCGCACATTGTTACTGCCATTATCTTTTTATATTTTTTATTTTTGCTCATTTTTGACTCCTCCTTCACTCTTTTTCTTGTCTCCTACGGTTTTTTTGATAAACAGCCGGTCAAATAAGTACAGGAATCCCGGCAAAACAAATAGCACAATCAATAACGAGCAGATCGCCCCTACTCCCAGGAACTTGCCAAGCTGGGCTAACAGTTGATTCGATGACAGATATCCCAGCAAGAATCCAACTACTGTCAGTACACTTCCTGAAGTCATAACGGAAACGATTACGGAAGCCACAGTCTCCGTTACTGCCTTCTTTTTCGGATAGCTCTCCCGGAACTCCCGGTAACGATCGGAGAACAAAATCGCGTAATCCACAGTCGCCCCCAATTGAACGGAACTTATGATTAGATAGGCAATGTAAAATACTTTTGTTCCTAACATATAAGGTACCGAAAGATTCAGCCAAATTGCTGTTTCAATACTTAAAACCAAAATAATTGACAACGGAACCGACTTCAGAAGCAGCATCAATACCAGCAATACGGCAATAATCGCCACAGCGTTGACCTTCACCATATCTGCTGTTACGGTATCCATTAAATCATAAGTACTGACGCCTTCCCCCGCCAGATAATAAGTATCCGGATAATACTCCTTTGCAATCCCCCGAATCGTTTCTACTAACGCAAAGGTTTCTTCTCCTTCATAGTCTGCATCCACAGTAATTACCATACGACTGTAATGTTCTGATTCCAGCAGGGAAAGTGTATCTTCATCCAGAAAATCCCTGGGGATTTCTGCTCCTGCCATATCCACATAAGAAATAATACTGGTGACCTGTGGCACCGTGTGTAGTTCATTGGAAAGTTCTTTTTCCACAGAAGTATTTCCCTTCGGCACCAGCAATACATAGGTATCGCTTTCGCCAAATACCGCTTCTACTTTTTTAATATCTGAACCCATCTTCGTCTCTTCCCCAAACATATGGCTGGAACCATAATAATAACTATTAGAATTTGACGCCAGATAAGCCGGTACAACCAACACTGCAAAAACGCAGACAAACGAAATCATCAGCCTGCACACTCCCCGTCCAAACCTGTGAAAATCCGGCAAAAAAGGTCTATGCCGCGTTCTGTCCAATCCTTTATAAGTGGTAAGGATGAAAGCCGGCATAAAAATAAATACCGTAATCAGACTGAGGGCAACTCCTTTTGCCAAAACCAATCCCAGATCAGGTCCCAGCAAAAACTGCATCAAACACAATGCCAGAAAGCCAATTACAGTCGTCAGCCCACTGGACAGAATCGAACTTGTGGATTTGCATAAAGCCTGCACCATGGCCTCCTCTGCATTAAGATATTCTTTGTGGCATTCTTCAAATCTGTGAATCAAAAATACGGAATAATCCAGAGAAACCGCCAACTGCAAGATACTGCCCGCCGCGTTGGTAACAAAAGAAATCTCTCCAAAGATTAGATTTGTCCCGTTATTAATGAGAATCGCAATACCCAGCCCGACCATAATCAGCACCGGCTCTATCCAGGAATTTGTAGTAAGCAGTAACACAAAAAGCACAAAAAGCACGGCAATAAGAGCAATTTTTCTGATTTCTGATACTGTATTTGTAGTTGCCGTTGCAGTCGACACCGCACTTCCTGTCATGGAATTTTCATCCCCGATTAATTCCCGGATTGCGTCCACTGCCTCCACCCGCTTCTCTTCCTCTATCGTTACCGTAAATAGCGCCGTGCCATCCTTATAATATGTCTCCACCGTATCTGCATCCTGCGTTTCGATTGGTATGGAAATATCCAGCGTATCATTCAGCCAGGTAACATCCTGCACTCCGTCAATTTGCTTTAACTCTTCTTTATACTCCAGAGCCTGCGGTATCGACACGTCATTTACCATAACACGTGCATTGGGAATTCCTCCATCAAACTCTGTCTCCATCACATCCAGAGCTATTGTCGATGCAGAATCCTGAGGCAGGTAATCATTCATATCATAATTAACCTCAACAAAATCAGACAAAAACAGGCAGATGATTGCAGAAACCACAAAAAAAACCATAATTGCCCTGCGGTATTTTACAACGCCTGTATAAAATTTATGCATATTTTTACTCCTTTCCACCAGCACAGGCATCGCCAAAAATCTCATATGTATCCTGTTCTCTTTGTATCAGCAGATGTAATTGGTCTTCCCGGACAGTGCCCCGTGCAATAAACGGAATCTCGTTCATCAATGTGTGAAACCGTCCTTCAATATAGCAATTTCCTTCTGCGTCAATTACGCCGCCGAACGGCTCCGAATGGCCTAATATCTCCATTCTGCCCTCAATCTTATCTCCTACGGTATTTACCACCATACTTCCTTTTCGTTGTCCAATAGGAACGTACATGATAATTTTATACACATACTGTGACATTTGATACATCCCTCCTGGTTTTCTAATATTTTCATACACACTATATTCCTTGTCTGCAGTTCCATAAAACGGTCAAATACTATATTTTTGCGTAAAACCGGACAAAACAACAAATTTGTTGGGACAAATGTCCGGTTTTTATCTTGCACTTACCAGACATTCTTGTTTATAATGGTCTTCACCGGAGGTTTAAAAATGAGACAAACAGAAATATCACAGAACACCAAAAAAGCTCTCGCAGAATCACTGAAAAAATTTATGAAAAAAAAGCCTTTTTCAAAAATTACAGTCAGTGAACTTGTCACTGACTGTAATATAAACCGTAAAACCTTTTACTATCATTTTGAAGATATTTATGATTTATTAAAATGGATGTTCGAAGAAGAGGCTATCAATGTAATAAAACACTTCGATTTGCTGATAGATTATGAAGAAGCCATAACCTTCGTCATGGATTACGTAGAAGAAAACGATCACATTATCAGCTGCGCCTATGACTCCATTGGACATGAAGAAATGAAACGCTTCTTTTATACAGATTTTTATGGTATCACATCCTCTATTATCAGCCAGACTGAAAAGAGAAGCCATTGTACTCTCTCTGAAGATTTCCGCACCTTTATGACTAAATTCTATACGGAAGCCATTGCGGGAATTTTTATGGACTGGGTGAAGAACCACGACACGCAAGATCGTCAAAAAACTGCGGAATACCTGACAAAACTGTTAAAATCATCCATTACAAGTGTGATGCAGCAACAATAGTACCATCATCCCCACTATATTAACGTACGTGAAATCCCAGTTCTGACTGTACAGGAACTGTAAGCTCCGCCACATAGTCAATGCGGATAAAGCTCCTTTTCCTGAGCAGCTGAACCAGCCGGTCCAACTGCTCCTTCTCCCCCTGGGCTTCCATAATCACCGTTCCATTCCATTCATTTTTCACCCATCCGGTTACGCCAAGTCCCTGTGCAAGATACTGCGCGCTGTACCTGAAACCCACACCCTGCACCCGCCCGGTAAATGTATATTGTTTTCTGACAATCTCTGGTTTTCCTTCTTCCATTCTTCTTATCCCATCAAAACTCATTTTTCGTTCATCCTTCCCCATAGGATAGTATCACTTATATTATAATGATTTCTTTGAATAGTGTAAAGACTTATGAAATGCATATTTTACTAAAAACCCGCACATCCTAAGCCAGAAGGAGTTGATCTACATGAAAAACAAAACAACCGATTATACTAAGACAAAGGATGCCTATGAAGGGAACCGGGAATCTTTCGTTTACCAGGATTCCTCTCTTCCTTCACCCAAAAAACCTGTTACAGATATCTACGATGACGCCAACATTCCTGAGATTGATTTGCCCGGGAAACGGAATAAAATTTCCAACAAAACGGATAACGGACAATATTCATAATTTCTATGCAAAAAGATTGCGCAAATGCGCAATCTTTCCTTCTTTCTCATGCAGGAAGAATTCTATAACAGCGAATGTATGACCCCATCCCGACACTGATTCGGAGTAATCATATAGGGAATATTTTTAGAATCCATCATATTATGAGCGCCTAAGAAGCCTCCCGGTTCATATGGAAACATTGCAGTATCGTACATATTTCCCAGACCAGAAACAATCTTTACAAGAATGACTTTACGTCTTCCGGGTCTGGCAACATCATAGAACTCTTCCCTTGTATATTTCATATTCTCCAAACCAGCCAACTCTTTGCGAATTTCCTGCACAATTCTATCCGTTATGCGGTGAGCCGCCATAATTCCTTCTGCCGTCCTTCCTTCTCCTTCTTCAAAAAGGATGTCTACATGCAGAATGTAATCATCAGACGCAGGTGTTCCCGCCCGGTCTAATACAACCTGATTTTTGAAGATTCCTTCTGATGATCCAATATTAGACGGCTGGAAGCCGCTTCCATCTTCTACTCCGGTAAGCATAACGGTAACTCCGGTAAGCAGATGCGTTACGCCTTCTCCCAGTTCACCGCGTACTTTACATGCAATCGGTGAATAATCCAAATTAGAATTGACAAAGAAATCATTTTCACCGGGACGAAGAATGCTTACTTTTATATCCTTGATGCGTTTTTCCTGAGAAAGAAAAGCTTTTTCAATGCCTTTACGAATTCTTAAGATTCCTCGGTCAATTTCCGTTCTGTCCCCAAATTCTACTGATGTCACCGCAAAATCTTTTCTCACTAATCTTCGCAGTTTCTATTCTTCACCTGTCAGTTCTGTCTCAGATACAGGCTTTCCTGCTTTCCGCAATTTATTTTTTACAAGTGCAACAGCTTTCATAGCATCATAATCTGTCAGATTATTTTCACCTACAACACAGGATTCATACCCCGATTCACTTTTGTTGAAATCAATAACACAATCTACATACTGGTTTGTGCATACCAGGCGCCCCTGTCTTGCTATATAACTAAGCCCGACACTCGGAATTCCCCGAATTCCCAATTGTTCAATCACATTAACGAAGTCTACATGATGATTTCCCCATGCATCAATTGCTACAATTGCCGCATCGGCACGCAGCATTTGTGCCATATCTCCCACGCGCTTCGCTGTGTAAATCTTATCATCACATACTTCCGATACTCCGTCTACAATAATCCCTGTAAATTCAATGTCCTTTTCCTTAGCAAGCGCTTCTGTCAGCGGGCATCTATAATGATGCAGGGTAGTCATTTTAATACTTGGTCCTAATCCCATCTTCTTCCTCCTTTCTTAACGCAGAATAAATCCGGCTATAACTTAAGGAGACTGCCATCCCCGGCAGTCTCCCTAGGTCAATGTCCGGTAGAGTTGGTAATTCTAAATTCCATCCGCACAAGCCAGATTTTTATACATTATGACGATATTCATATGGCAGCACTTTTGTCTGGTTAAAGCTCGGGCAATCACGAACCCACTCCAGAGACTCTTTGATGATTGCTGTCTGCATTGGAATATTATTCGGCTCACCTGCATTGGAGCCAATCGGTACATGCGGCGCTGTAATTCTTGGCGCACCCTGCTGTCTTGCAATCGGAGGAAGCGCAGCGATAACTACACAGCTCATTCCCTCTGCCTCACAGCACCTTGTTACAATAGTAGCAGAACGGTGGCAGGTTCCGCATCCGCCTGTACAAAGCACAATATCAACACCCTGCGCTTTTAATTTGCGGGCAATCTCCGGTCCTGTCTCATTTGTAAATTTCTCAACATTTCCGCCGCCGCCCATAAAGGTATAAGTCTCATCTGAAAGAGAGCCGATGAACCCTTCTTCAACAAGTTCATGCAGACGGTCGATTGGGAACATCGCATTTACATCTTTATTAATATCTGAGTTATCAAATCCACCATGCGTAACCATTAACTGTTCGGACGGTGTGTTAAACTCAATGGTACGATAAGAGAAGTCACCAGATGTATTAAACGGTTTCTGGTCTTTTTTGTGAATACCACCTGCTGTAATAAATGCAACCTTGCACACATTCAATGGCTTCTTTAATTCTGTAAACACCGGTTTTGGTGTAACCGGTACAAAAATTTCGGACTGTAATCCTTCCTTAGTTGTTAATTTCATGGTCTTTCCTCCTTAAATCATTTCTGCCGGAATGTCACGCTTCCCAATCACCTTCATGCAGCTAAAATAGAACTCAACATCCTGTCCTTTTTCCAGCACAATCGGGGTAAATACCCAACGGCGCGGTACGGCAACACTTCCAAGATTATTCATGACTGCCACTTCTATGGCAGTATCATTTACCTCTGTAATTTTTCCCCCAAGCAAACATGGTTCCGGTTCATGATCCGGCGTCATATCTGACGCATCATAATCGTAGGGTTTTTCCACGACCTGAATATAACTGAAGTAAAACTCCATCTCATGTCCGGCTTCAATTGGAACCTCGCTGATAATCAGGCTTCTTGGAATCTTGATTACTCCCAGTCTTCCATGCAGATGAACCTTTATCCTTTCCCCTGATACCTCTTTCACCAGACCGCCCATCTTTACAGGGTTAATCACGTAATCCATTTTCATTAGTGTAAAGTTCCGCTTTCTACAAGTTTTGTCTCCGGGAGACCTAAAATCTTATTATTGTTATTAATGATATCATTATTCCATTTCTTTTCAGCCGGTTTGATTTCAACACCCGCCATTCTATTCTTAAGCATCTGAATAGCACGTGCAGCTACTTCCGGTGTTACGCAGGAGCATCCTGCAATATCATTTTCAAAACCGCCCTTATCCATGTTCTCTTCAACCATCGCCGTAGCATACTCATTTCCAACAACAAGCTGTCCCTGGTATGCACAGAATGAAACGCCAACAACCGGAATATCTCTCTTGCCGGCCTGACCGATATGCTGAATGAAATCAATATGGTTATTTCCAAATCCTTCTGTTGTGATGATACAGCCATCCAGATCCATAGCCTCAAGAAGAGAACCAAGTCTTTCTGATACCCAAAGCTTCTCATCATTAACCTGTGGAGAACCAATGCAGATTACTCCTACAAGATCAAGCTCTTCATCTGCCGCAAGTCCCTCTACCAGTGGTTCACGGATATAGTGGCGGGTCATCTCTTTAGTAGCAGGCCCAATACAGGTCAATGCATGAATCGAACCATCTCTTACCTGATTCGGGGTCAGAATAATCGGCACATTACCGCAGTCTACGTTCTTCTGTCCACCCTGGATACCACAAGGCTCTGTCGGGCAGATAACATTATCATGCATAGCACCCTGTCCCATAATTTCTTTTACTAATACAACACGCGGATTTCCTACACGGCGCACATCTTCACAAATCTCTTCACGAACAACTTCTCCCTCGTATCCTTTCAACTGTTCGCGGACTGCCTGAACAATATAATCCTGGCATTTGTGAGCTGCAAATGGACCCGGACGTGTCATACCGGACAATCTCTCAATTACAGCATGACAGCGGATAATAATATCGTTCTCATCAGCACAGCCGGGATGTCCAAAGAACATCTTCTCATCAAGATATCCCTCAGAAGATCCAAATTCATGAACCTGAACGCCATCTTCATCTACACCCGTCAGCATAAATACAACACCGTCAACAACCTTCGTAATGCCTTCCCCAAGTTCTCCTTCTACTTTTGTAGCGATTGGGCATACATCCATAATCGTTTCTGTATAGATATGCCTCTCATTAGGATGAATCACTTCAAGTTCAAGGCTCTTACACAGAGCATCTTCCTTTACCGCATCTTTTACAATATCCTTATTAATTGTAATAATGCCATCCTTAATAGATGTCTCATTTCCAAGCTTTACATCATTGATTTTGATGTGTTTCTTTACAAGATTGCGGATTACTGTCTTTTCTCCTGCATTAGGTGCCTGTTCCGGAGCCGGAGCTGCCGGAGCCGGAGCTGTTCCTGCAAATACCGGTACATCCAGTGTTAATCCCTCAAATTTTTCTGCTTTTCCGATTTCAATATGAATCATTCCATTACCTCCTACTGCACTTTTTGCAACCGGTGCTGCCGGAGCTTCTTTCTCTTCTTCCGGAGCCGCCGCTGTTTCCTCTTCTACTTCGTTTATTTTGTCAAGTACGTCTCTTGTAATAGGTGTGAGCGCCTCGACATCTGTAAGAAGAGTACTGCCGATAACCTGTTCAATGCGCAGGCCATCATCACTCAGTGTCAAAAGCCCTGCTTCAACCATATCGTCAAACAGGCTCGGATCCTCTAAGTCTGCCGCACTGATTACAAGGCCTTTTTCTCTTCTGCAGCAAAAGATTGCCGGATCTTTTAAATGCTGCTGCAATGTTTCTTGTGTAATTGACATTTTTGATTCCTCCTTATTCTTTTCTAAATCTTCTTATCATTTTATAATTAACGGAACGCATTGCTCCGTCCGTACAATGATATACCGGCAGTTTTAACTGCGGAGCACAGGACATTACCGTGTTGCTGCAGTCTGTACAGTTACTAATCAAAACTGCCTGGGCGCCTGCCTTCTTAAGCGCCATTACTTTCTGCACCTGTCCCGGACATCTGCCCGGATTTTCACATTTACGTGCTGTCTTTACTTGTTTCGCCTGTTTACAATATTCTACGCCTACAACCTCTGACCCCATACTTGCCGCCTGCTGTTCGAGGCGTTCCTTATCTGCTCCACAGGCACAGACCAGAAGGCCGATTTTCTCAGGCCCTGGCATAAAAGTTTCAGCCGCAATAATACCGCCTGTTGTTTTTACCACCGGAGCATCCAGCTCTGTTCTTTTTCCGGTAAATGGCCCGCCCATAATCAGCTCTCCATATTCGGCTCCCAAACCTCCGGCCTCTTCGATAACCTTCGACACTTTTGTTCCAATCGGTACATCTAAAAGCACATGGATGGAGGCATTTTCCTTCAACTTGCCTGCAACGGTCATATCCTTATCGATGAGCGGCTTCTTCTCTTCCACAGCTTCCCGCAGACGATATATGGTTTCTGCATTAATTACCACTGCATTTGCGGCCATAGGAAGCTGTTCAGGCTCCAGAAGAATCCCCAGTGTTTCTCTCAGAACCGCCCGTTCCTCACCCATTGGATAGATATTCTCCAGTGGAAATACAGAAATAGCTGCATTGCTATTTACTTTTTTAATTTTTTCAATAGCCTCTTTGTGAATTTCCTTGATTGCTACAATTCCCTTTTTTGCCCCGGTAAGCTCCATCACAATTTCAAGCCCCTTTAGCAGCTTTTCAGGTTCTTTTTCAATTCTGGCAATATTGTGCGAGAGAATGGGTTCACACTCGGCTGCGTTTACAATTACATATCCTTCATCCTTAAATTGAACATTCAATTTAACAGAGGTTGGAAAACCTGCACCGCCAAGTCCAACCAGACCGGATTCTGCAATCAGTTCCCGGGGAGTCGTTCCTTTTAATGGTTCGTACTTACCAAAGTCCGTTCCCGCTTCCTCTATGGTAATCTGCGTCTCTCCCACGGCAGTGACTTTCCCGCATATGCTGGAGTATATCGGGCTGCCCAGTGCATTTTCCGGTTTTTCAGCAATCAGTTGTCCACGCTTTACTTCTTCACCCGTCGTCACAACAGGCTCGCACGCTACTCCTACGTGCTGTTTTAACGGAAAAACATATTCCAGCACTTATTCCTCCTTTCTATAAGACATTCTTATAAATAGCTTTTATTTATGCATTGTGCACATAATAAATTATATATATGCCTTATCTTTTGTTTATTTTTACCATCTGCTTGTATTATATTAGAAAATGTGTTATTAATAAACTGACAGTGTTTAATCCTTAACATGCAAAACTTTCATAACAGGATATACACGCTGTTTTTTCGATTTTTTTGAAAGGAGGAATATATTTTGGATATTAGCAAACTCGCTTTACTGTGTGATATTGCAGATACGAAGAATCTGACAGCAAGCGCAGAACGAATGGGATATACACAGTCCGGCGTCAGCCATGCTATCAGCAAGCTGGAAACCGAATTAGGAATCTCCATGCTCAAGCGGACGAAACGCGGTGTAGAACTTACCAGCGATGGAGAGATGCTGATGCCTTATATCCGGCTTGTCATCTCTCACTATAACCGGATGGACGAGATTGTAGACTCTATCCTCGGGCTGCAGCGTGGTTCTATCTGTATCGGCACCTACTGCAGCGTAGCCTCGCAATGGCTTCCGCCTATCATTCAGCAATTTCAGCAAATGTATCCCAGCATTACCATCCGCATCCGCGAGGGCGGAATGCAAGATATCGAACAATGGCTTACGGAAGGACAAATTGATTTCGGCTTTTTGAGCTGGCGGAAACATCCAAACTACAAGTTTATTTCCTTGGCGCGAGACCCTCTGTATGCGATTACGTCGAAAGAACTGGTACTGCCGGAAGAGTATCTAGAAACTTTTCCATTATCAGCATTTTCGGATTATCCATTTATTGCATCCGAAAGCGGTGTCGATTATGACGTTACCCAGGCCATGGAACAAGCCGGTGCTTCCCCAATTGTCAGTTTTCAATGCCGTGACGACCATACCATCGTCCCTATGGTAGCAAATAATCTCGGCGTCAGTCTGCTGCCTGGCATGTTTCTGGAAGGGCATGATAATGTCAGAAAAATCCCTGTATCGCCATGTACAATACGAACGCTTGGGATTGGCATTTTATCAGAACGGACTCTTTCTATTGCCGCAAAAGCTTTCATCAGTCTATCACGCAAGATGATACGGGAACTGACTCTTTCCCAACAGACATGAGGCATTACGGCTGATTTGAGGTTCAAATCCAAAAGAAAAAAAGATATCTGCAAGCATAAACTACTTGTCAGATATCTTTTTCTTTCATACAAATTATTTTATTGTTCTGCCCTTACCAGGTCAGCTCCAGATACAGATCTTTATACTGTTTCGCGGCATTGTCCCAGGAAAAGTTCTTGTCCATATCTCTCCGGACCATCTCATCCCAGCATTCGCGCTCTGTAAAATACAGCGTCTTCGCCCTGTTAATGGCATCCAACAGCAATCCGGATTCATATCGGTCAAACGTAAATCCATTTCCTGTATTACTAAACATATTATAAGGCTCTACCGTATCCTTTAATCCGCCTGTCTCACGCACAATCGGCACTGTACCATAATGCATGGCTATTAACTGTGTCAATCCGCAAGGCTCAAACTGAGACGGTACAAGAAACGCATCTGCACCTGCATAAATCTTATGCGCTCTCGTCTCATCATACATGATATTAGAGCATACATTTCCCTTATAGGCATTTTCATAATAACGGAAAGAATCTTCATAAACAGAATCTCCCGTACCCAGTACAACAACCTGCGTATATTCATCCATAATCTGCGGAAGAATCTCATTAACCAGATCCAGTCCTTTCTGATTCGTCAGTCTGGAAATCAATCCGATTACAAACTTGCCTTCATCCTGAACCAGACCCAGTTCTTCCTGCAGTTTGCGCTTATTTTCTTTCTTTTTCTCTATCACATTTGTAATATCATAATTCTCATAGAGCCTCTCGTCTGTACTGGTATTCCAAATGTCATAATCAATGCCATTTACAATGCCTCTCAATTTGCCGGAATGATACCGCAAATGCGCATCCAGATTTTCCCCATAATACGGAGTCTGAATCTCTCCCGCATATGTATGGCTGACTGTCGTGATAATATTCGAATATGTCAGCCCGCCCTTCAACATGTTCGCATCATCGTAGCTTACTTTCAGCGCATCCTTATTAAATACATAATCCGGCAATCCGGACCAATAACGGATCGTAGGAATATTATAAACTCCCTGGAAGCGTAAATTATGGATGGTCAAAATCGTCTTCGCAGAAGAAATCTTTGTATCTTCAAACAAAGTTCTCAAATACACCGGAACTAACGCAGCCTGCCAGTCATGGCAATGGATAATATCCGGAATCCAATCCAGATAGTTCAATGCTGCCAATGCTGCTTTCGCAAAATAGCAATATTTCGGAATATCATCAATCAAATTCGTATAAGGATTTCCACCGCCGAAGAATTCTTCGTTATCAATAAAGTCATATACTACGCCATCCCATACATATTCCATGATTCCTACGTAAAAGGATCTTCCGTCAGCACATAAATTCATCTCAAAAGCGCCCTTATATACCATTTTTTCCTGATATTCCCACGGAATGCATTTGTAACGCGGAAGAATCACTTTTACATCACAGTTCTGCTTCACCAAAGCCTTCGGGAGCGCGTACATGACATCTCCCAGCCCGCCTGTCTTTACAAACGGATAACACTCGGATCCTATAAAAGCAATGCTTCGTCTCGGAGTCATATACTCTTCTGTCTTCGGTTCTTCCGTCTTCACTTCTTCCACCTTTGGTTCTTCTGCCTTCGGTTCTTCCACTTTCTTCTCTTCCACTGCCTCTGCCTTCGGCTCTTCCGCTTTCTTCTCTTCCACTGCTTCCGTCTTCGGTTCTTCTACTTTCGGCTCTTCTGCCTTCACTTCTTCTACTTTTGGTTCTTCTGCTTTCACAGCCGCCTTCTTTTCAGTCACTTTTGCAGTTGTCTTCGCAGTTGTCTTCGCAGTCGTCTTCGCCGGAGCTTTTTTCTTGGCTGCAGTTTTAGTTGTTTGTTTCCTTGCCATCTCATACCTCCAAAATTATTTATAATATTTCATCATTTTCCATGATTTAGAATCTCAGATACTAATTTCCAAGACCATTATATCATAAATATTGAAATAGGCAAATATAAGAATACTTTTCATCATTCTAGTCCAAATAATTTCCTACCGGGCTTGAATTGTACTGCTTGATAATCTTTATTACAATGGAACCGTCTGCCTGTTCTGTTTCCTCAAGAATCTTATACCGGGTATTCTTTCTCTCCAAATCCTTTTTATACTGCTCAACCTCATGCTGCACACATCTGACAGCATAATCATGCCCCAGATCCTCCTTCAACAGAAAATGAAGAGTCTGGCAAATACAAGCCGCTTTTACACGTTTCATTAAATTTTCCTCCGTTTCAAAAAATAAACGAGCAGCACACGCAACTGGAATTACGCAAAAGTGCTACTCGTTGTATTATTATTGTACCAAATTTTATTCTGGATTTTCAAAGGTTTTTTTGTAAAAAATCACTCTCTATTCGGCATTTTTCAGTGCTTTTTCCAACGGAACCCTCTTAATCCTCCTGAAATCAAAAAACAAAACCAACAGATATCCTGCCAAAACAAATGTAAACATCTTCACATATCCGACAGGCTCAATCACAAAATTAAACCAGCCGCTGTAGCCGAACATAATTGCTTTCCACGCAATCCCCATAACAGCAGATCCCAAAATCACACTGACTGCATCTGACACAATTAAAACAATCGTTGAAGAGAGCAGATAAAGACTTGCTATCTCACGGTTCGTATATCCCAGAATCTTTGTCATAGAGATGGCAATCTCATTCTTTTCTATGATAATCTTCGTCAGAAGGTAAATCAGCACCGCCGACAGCAGAATACACAAAACCTGAAAATACTGCATATAGGATCCCATGGAATGATCCAGCTGATCGCACATTTTTGTAATATCCCTCTCCGTAATCGTAGACGCAATATTTTCCTCACTAATGTCTGTAATCTCTGAGTCGGACATATATCCGGTAAATGCATCCTCGTCCAATGCAAACAAAGATCTATAATGTTCGATTGGCATAAAAACCGCAATGTTCTGACAGCTGTCATAGATTCCCGCCACCTTAAACCGATACTGCTCATCTTCATATTTTTCATCCAGAGTCACGATATCCCCTTTTTTCAGGTCATATTTATCACCAAATGACGCTGAGATATACACTTCATCCTCTTCAAGCTCCGGAAGTTCCTCTATATCGACATACCTGCTGCCGTCGGAAATTCCATAGACAGTCACTTCCTCCGTCAATTTCTCGCTTTTCTTCTGCAAAGCCTGCATAGAGAACTTCTCGGCAGTTTCATTTTCTGTAACAACCGGATTTCCTTCCCCGTCTTCATAGGATTTCAAAATATACTGATAGTCTGCAAACATCATGTCTGCAGCATTCTCTTTGTAATAATCCAGCGTAGAAGGCATCCCGACAGCCATCGCAAGCATAACCATAATAAAGAAAACTCCCAAGAACAGGATCAGGTAATTGGAGATATTCTGGAACATAATACGCAGACGGAACCTGTGGAAAAACTTCCATCGCGGAAGCCGGATTGCTTTCTTGCGTTTCGTTTTCTTCAAATCCTGCCGTAAAAACTGCAAAGGCGTATGGTACATCATCTTTGTAATAACAGCAAGATTCACAACCACCATCAATATTACCGGAATCAATGTTGTTTTGATAAATGCCTCCGGATTCCATATCGTCTGGTACGTGGGCAGGCTGTAGCTGTTATAATACATAGACACTACCACATTTTTAAATACCGAATACCCCAGCAGATTTCCAATTACAGCCGCAACGAACGTCACAATCACCGGCATGGACAGATAATGGCGAATCAGCTCTCCTCTACTGTAACCGGACGCCCGGAGTGTTCCAATCGCCTGCGCTTCCCGAACCATGGTATTGCTAATCGTCACCGCAAAAATAAACGCAATAATGACAATCAGGATATCCAACAGAACGCCGCCCATTGCCTCATCAGACCCCATATCGTCTGTTGCAAAAGTAATCGCCGGATTTGCGTACCGCGGCACATAGTCTTTCATCTCATTGCCGCTCATTACAACCTGCGTTACTAATTCCTCCAGGAAATCATCCGAAAATTCCTTTTCTTCTATCTCATCTTCCGGTTCTTCTTCATATTGCCATGCGTAAGTATAATGAATAGCCTTATTGAAACAGTCAAATCCTTCTTCCGTTACCATTGCTACATTAAATTTCAGAGCATCAAACATAAAATCCGTACTTTTTTCATGAAGTGTAGCATAATTGACATACGCAAGCAATCCGACGACCTTGAACGGCTTTCCGCTAACCGTAATCCTGTCGCCTACTTCTACCCCTACATTATCTGCATGCATACGATCGATTGCAATCTCATCCTCTGCATCCGGAAATCTCCCATCCATCAGACACGCTAAATTCACATCCTTTGTCTCTTTAAAAATCCGAATGGTCCCATCAACCGCACCGTCATTATTATAGTCTTCTTCCTCATTTCTGTAAAAATTTTCATATACCCTGGCCGGGATTTTCTCCAGCAGATCTGCATCCGCCTTGTGATCCAGCTCAAAATGTCCATCTTCTAACTTATATTTGGAAATTCCTTCGTCCGCCGCCTTCATCATACTCTCATTTGCAACATACATTCCAGACACGAATCCAATCGTAAGAATCAAAAATAACCCAACTACAAGATACTTTCTCCAGTCACCCCGAAGTTCTCTTACGATTCGCTTCACGAGCGGATTCTTAACTTTCTTCTTTTTCATCTCCGCCACGCTCCTTACCACTCCAGATCCTCAGCCGGAATTTTCTTCTTATTGATTTCATTATAACGTATTTTACCATCACGAAGCTTAATGATATGATCTGCCATATTTTTAATTGCTTCATTATGTGTAACCATAATAATTGTATTTTGATATTTTCTGTTAATATCCTCAATCAGCTTCAGTATTTCCTTGGATGTATTGTAATCCAACGCCCCTGTCGGCTCATCGCAGAGAAGTATATCCGGATTCTTCACAATGGCTCTTCCGATGGATACACGCTGCTGCTGACCTCCGGAGAGCTGATTGGGGAGCTTATGCCTGTGCTCATAAAGCCCCAGCGTGCGCAGAAGCTCATCTATATCGAGGGAAGCATCCGAAAGATAAGCGCCAACCTCAATATTTTCCTTTACATTTAGATTCCCAATCAGATTGTACATCTGGAAAACATATCCTAAGTGCTTCCGGCGGTACTGCGTCAGCCGTTTTTCATCCATATCTTCCAGCTTATCGCCATTAATCGATATATAACCCGAATCAGCACTGTCAATTCCGCCAATAATATTAAGAAGCGTAGATTTTCCGGAACCGGAAGGCCCAAGAAATACGCAGAATTCTCCTTTCGCTACGGAAAAACTCATTCCTCGCAATACCTCCTGGCGGGTATCCCCACTTCCAAATCCCTTTCTTAAATCTGCAATCTCTAAAAATTTTCTCTCTTCCTTTGACATCTTTTCACCCTTCCCGGGCTAAAAACCTCAGCCCTGCTTTAGTTAGTTCTATCTAACACATTATAACACATCTCCTGTACAATTCATCTTTTATAAATGAGAACTTTTCTCACGAACAATCAGATGCATAAAAGAATTACGCACGCCTGCATTGAAAAAAAAGCTTTCCTATGCTATCATCTATTACCGAAAGGAGACGTAACATGCAGTTAAAATTAAAAAACAGGAAAATTTCTTCTCTGCTTCTGCTCCTGATGCTGACAATGGCTCTGGCATTTTCTACAACAGGATGCAGCGGAAAGAATACTGATGAAAAAACAACGACAGAAACAAAACAATATACATCGTCCGAAACACATGTATTGGGCGAAGGGAAAACAACTTTTAACCTTACCGTATCCGATCCGGATGGTACGGAAACGCTATTCGAAATTCATACCGACGCAAAAACCGTAGGTGAAGCGCTGGAAGAACTCGAACTTATTGCGGGCGAAGAAGGTGATTATGGTCTTTACGTCAAGACAGTAAATGGGATTACCGCCGACTACGATACAGACAAAACCTATTGGGCTTTCTATGTAAATGACGAATATTCACAGACAGGCGTAGATGCAACAAAAATAACAGAAGGAGATCATTACTCCTTTAAGGTTGAAAAATAATGAAGCTTACTACAAAAGAAATCACTGTATTCGCGATGCTTGGAGCCTTAATGTATGCGTCCAAGGTGATTATGGAACTGGCTCCCAATATACATCTGCTGGGTGTATTTACCGTCGCTTTTACTGTTGTCTACAGAAAAAAAGCGCTGTATCCTATTTATATTTATGTACTATTAAATGGAATGTTCTGCGGATTTGCAACATGGTGGATTCCGTATTTATATCTGTGGACAATTCTTTGGGGCGCCGTTATGCTTCTCCCAAAGAATATGCCTGCAAAAATCAAGCCTCTTGTCTACATGCTGGTATGTTCTGCCCACG
Organism: Dorea acetigenes; assembly: GCF_025567385.1. NCBI lineage: Bacteria > Bacillati > Bacillota > Clostridia > Lachnospirales > Lachnospiraceae > Dorea > Dorea acetigenes. Next base: position 10,120 of record NZ_JAOQJU010000009.1, on the reverse strand, counting down.
GATTTCTCTTTGGAACACTATACGCCCCCGCCCAGGCAATCCTGTACGGACTGGATTTGAAAGGCATGATCGCATGGATTATAGCCGGGCTCCCCTGGGATTTCATTCATGGCGTAAGCAACTTTTTCTGCGGAATACTGATTATGCCGATTGTTTCCATATTGATAATGCTGGAAAATTACTCCGGCCAAAATGAATAAAGATTGCACAGGATACTCTCCGCATGGAAAGCCTTCCTGTGCAATTTTTAAGATTTAACTTATTTGCTTTTTAATCGGAAACCATACTTGAGTCATCAGCTCTTCCGGGTTCTTCACATCCTGCGGATTATTTAAATAACTGTCAAACGGAGCCGAAGATATACAATAATTATTTTCCTCAATCCATTTCAAAACTGCCGCATATGCTTTTCCGATCTTATGATAAGCTCCTGTATAGAGGCAGACTGCACACAGCCCCGGATCTAACATCCTGATGCCGGAAATGTCCTCTTCTCTTCCTTTCTTATCTACAGGGATACACACTTCGACATTCGCATTCTCATGTTGAAATTCTTCATCCAGATAAAAGGTCATAACAGGACCTGCCGGCTGTAACCCACGCCTAAATATCTCTTCATAAACACTGCCTATCACCGTTCCAATCTGTGATATTTCGATCGTCGCCTTTTTGCTCATCACCCAAACAGGTGTAAACTGTTTTTCTTCTACTGCTAATTCACATTCTTTATTCATTTGAATTCCTCCTGACTGAATTTTCCGCATCTTATTTTCAATGCTGAGCTTTAACCGGATATCCTTCTGAATCCGGCAATTGATTTCTTCTATCTGCTCTGAAAGAAAACGCTCCAAAAGGGGGATTTCACCGTTCTCTATGACTGCCTTAATCTGCTCTAACCGGAGATCAAGCGACTTCAATTCTGTTATGTACAGAATCTGATCCACCTGTTCCTCCGAATAATAGCGATAATGATTGACTTCATCTACACTGGCCGGGTGTAAAAGTCCGATCTCATCATAGTATCTCAGTGTTTTTGTTGAAACGCTTCCAATTTTTGAGAATTCTCCGATTGAATACATCTAATCTCCTCCCTTCAAATTCTACTATACACCTTCCCGTCAGGGGGAATGTCAAGGAATATTTAAAAATAAATTAATTTAACGCCGCTCCCAGTTCCCTGCACTGTTTTAGTACTTCATCATCCGGCGCTTCATTACAGATTACACTGTCACATGCAAGTTCTGCTCCTGCATTTCTGCAAGTTTCTTCCCAGCTTCGCATCCACTCGCCGTCTCCCCATCCGTATGACCCGAACAATGCAATCTTTTTTCCGGAAATCTTTCCTTCGCAGGCATCAAACATTGGCTGGAATTCGTCTTCCTCCAGCACTTCTGCCCCCATAGCAGGGCAGCCAAATGCAACCGCGTCATATTGTTCCATCATAGCTGCATCAAATTCTGAAGAAGTGAAAAGAACCGCATCCGCTCCTTTTTCTTTTGCGCCTTCCAGAACCGCTGACGCCATCTGCTCTGTGTTTCCTGTACCGCTCCAATAAACAACTGCAATTTTACTCATATGCCGTAATTTCCTTTCTGTTTTTGTTCGTATTAAACAGCCACTGTAAGCCGTTCAATACTTCTTCCCTTTGCCCATTGAGAACAATATACGTCTGTACATTTTCTATACTGCTCAAACAACTGTCTTGCCTCCTGCTCGTCTCCGTATACTTTCCAGCATCCCACGCACTTGTAACCCTCGGCATGGTTTTCAATAAATCCCCGCACGTCTTCCGGCGGATAACCCAAAAACAATCCGATTTCGTGTGGGAAGCTTTCCATCTCGCACAGGCGCCGTCCCAGATGTGCAACACATTTTCCAAGATTATCTACGTTATATCCATTTTCTCTTAAAAGATCCGCCGCTTCTTTTACGGCAAAGTCGTTTCCCAACTTCCGGGGACGGTAAATGTATAACAGCACTTTATCCGTCCACATCCGCAGCGGAACCACCCGAACGCCTTTGGGTACAAGCCTGCGATTCAAAGAACGCAGTGCTTGAAACAGCTCCTCTTTGTCTGAATATGGACAATTAAACAGATTCCCGGTCTTCAGTCCCGCAAGGGTCGGCGAACCATGACGTACAATTATCTCATCGGACATGCTGCTGCCTCCTGTCCAATATTTTCCTCTAAAATATTCTTCAGAGCCGACATAGAACTCGTATGCGACCGGATAATTCTTACATCACGTCCTTTTGTCTCATTCAGAGCATTGCGTACCATCTTATGAGATACCGTACTGGTAAATAACACCATAAGATCCGGGCTGCCAATTCCCTTGAGACTGCTTTTCTGCTTGGGAAATACTTTCGCATCGCAGTGATATTCCTGACACAAATCCTTATACTGACGAACCATACATTCATTTCCACCTATAATAACTATACTCATAATCTCGTCTCCTTTCAAATTAGTTCTAACTAACCTGCTGTGATAAATAAAACGCCTTGCCAGGCGCTTTATTTATCTTTTAGTTAGCTTTTTCTAACTGATTATATAGTATCGGATTGTATTAGTTGTGTCAATGATTTTCCACTCTACTGAATTTTTTTATCTATAACAATTTATTTATTCATAATTCTAATCAGCAGAACCAGCATCCCGAATAATCCCCACACCAATATATTCGGATCTACACCAAGGAGTCGGAAAAGCTGCAGCGAAGCTCCAACTCCAAATATCAGGAAAAATCCATAGACCCTTCTGCTTTCTCTGTCTTCTCTGTTTCTGGAATAAAAATATAGGGCAACCGCTCCAATTGCCGCCATTGCTCCAATAAACAGTGAACCGCCAAGATTGGCATGCCCTGACATTTTCGCCAGAACAGCTATCACAAAGAGCACGGCACCTCCCACCCACAGAGATACTTTATCCCGCCTCTGGTTTTCACTTGCCATTTCTACCGCGTGTTCCATCAATTGTGCAGCATCGCTCTCTGATATACTTCTCTTTTCTTTTCCCATATCTGCTTTCTCGGAACGCATAAGTTCAAATACAGAAATATCCAGGGCATTGGCAAGTGGTTCCAGTGTATTAATATCCGGGAAACCGATTCCCGTTTCCCTTAATTAAAGATATTGTTGGGTAAAAAAGAAAGGTCAGTCGATTTTGCCGATGAAGCGGTAGTAGATTTCTACTTCCTGCTCACGGCTTCCGTCCTCGCCCTTGACAGCTTCGTGGACGGTTATTTTTTCAATTAGAGTGTTCAGAAGTTCGGCGGTCAGCTCCACAGGGTTGACATACTGTTTCATTAGGGCAATCCACTTTTCAGCATCCGCTGCGGTCTGTACGGCGGCTTCCATCGTTTCGTGAAGCTGTCTTATTTTTGTTTCAAGCTCCTTTTGCTCGTTCTGGTACTTCTCGGACAGCATATTGAAGTTATACTCGGTTATGCGTCCGGCAGACCAGTCCTCATACATTTTAGCAAACAGCCCGTCAACCTCGGCTTTACGCTTCTCTGCCTTTTTCAGCTCCGCAGCCTGCTTTTTCTTCGCAGAGTTTCTTTCCCTGTCGCTGGCATTGAGTAGCCGTTTCAGCAGCTTGTCCTCGTCTTTCTGTATCATCATAGACCAGTATTGCAGTCTTGCAAGCACATAGGCATACAGTACATCATAGCGGATATAGTGCATGGAACACTGGCGTAATCCCTGTCCGTACTTACTGCAATGGTAGTGTGCATAGGGATTTTTGTTCTGGCTGTTTACACCATAAGCCAATGACCATCCGCAGTCCGCACATTTTACCAGCCCGGAAAATATCTGCGTTGTGCCATTCTTCTGTCGTCTGCGTCTGCTTGCAATCAGCTCCTGAACTTTTTGGAACACTTCTTCGGAAATGATGGCTTCGTGGGTATTTTCCACACGATACCATTCTTCCTGCGGCTTCCGCACCTTTTTCTTGTTCTTGAATGAAATGTTGCTCTGCTTGTTGTGAACACTGTGACCGATGTAGGTTTCCTCTTTCAAAATGCTCTTGACCTGTGCAATCGTCCACGCATAGGCTTTTTCTGTGGGCGCACCGGCGTAGATATTGGCGAAAGTCCCGTATCTTTCATAGTTCAGCCAGCCGGGGGTAGGTATTTTTTCCTCCACCAGAATCCGTGTAATGCTGGCGGCACCCCTCCCGTGTACGGCAAGGTCAAAAATCTTCTCTACAATCCAGCGTGTTTCCGGGTCGATCAGAAGATGCCCTTTTTTGTCCGGGTCTTTTATATAGCCCAGCGGTGCATAGGCTCCATAGTGTGCGCCATTGGCAAATCTTGTGTGCATGGCAGCCTTGACCTTTTTGCTGGTCTGTCGGGCGTGCATTTCATTCAGGATGTTTAAGAACGGGGCAAGCTCGCTTTCTCCGTTGATGGTGTCCACATTGTCATTGATGGCAATGTAGCGTACTCCCTTGCTGGGGAAATAGATTTCCGTGTACTGACCGGTCAGGATATAGTTTCTTCCCAGACGGGATAAGTCCTTTGTGACAACGCAGTTGATTTTCCCGTCCTCGATGTCATCAATCATCCTTTGGAAACTTGGACGCTCGAAATTTGTCCCGCTCCATCCGTCGTCAATGTACTCGTCTACAACGGTCAGCCCATGCTCTGCGGCATACTGCCTAAGCATCAAGCGCTGGGTCTGGATACTGCCGCTTTCCCCCTGTAATTCATCGTCACGGCTCAATCTCAAATATAGTGCAGTGTTATAAATCGTTGTATTGTATGGTTGTTTCACGGTTAAAAATCCTCCTTCTACTAAAAGAAACAACCCACGCTTATACAATACTCGCTGGTACAAGTATATCATAAGCGTGGGCTGATTGACAGTCGTTATTCCGTATTTTTTCAGGAAGCGGCGGCAGCGTGCTGGATCACATCTTCCAGCAGGCTGTCAAGCGGCTTCCCATCCTGTGCGAAATGCTCCGATACCTTGATACGGACTTTCCCCATGACAAAATACTGGGTGCCGTCTTTTTCGGTAAGCAGGGTGCCGCTGTTTTTGTTATTGCTCTCGTTTTTGCTTTTTGCCATAGGCAGTTACCTCCATAAATAAAATATGCCCGACAAGGGAATGTCAGGCAGGTGTACAGCCGCAGACTGTCTCCATGTCAACCAAACCGTGTCAACCGGCAGAAAAGACTTTGAAAACAATCCATAGGCGCTCTATTATTACTTTTTACTTTTTCTTTAATTTCTTGGTTGACATGGTTGACAAAGGAGAGAAATGCCCCAAATATCAGGCTTTTCCCCGTCAACTGGCTGTCAACCGAAGCGTCAACCAAACTGTTAACCGGTGGATTTTCAGAATGGCAGTTCCATTTGCCGGGCTTCTTCTTCCGTGATTTCCTGAAAACCGTCCCCCTCCGGCGGAGCTTGGTTGACACGCTCCCAGCCTTTTTGAGAACCGTATTTCTTATACCGCTTCGGGCTTTTGTAGGCTGCCCAGCCCTGTATGATGCCGCCCGCAATGCCGGTATTCATAATCTCACAGATTGCCCGTGTCTCCCAGTCTGCCGGGGAATTTAAGTTCCCCAGCGCTTCCTCATAAAGCTGCTTGGAGCATACCCTGTCACCGGTGTAGTCCTCCAAATAGGCGTAGATCATGCCAGCTTGTGTGTCCTCCTGCATGAAGTCCTGCTGATGGGCGTTCAGGCATCGGTTCATTTCTATGCTGAATGACAGCTTATACTTCCCACTGCGGTAAACCGTCATGGCTTCCGCCCACATCTGTTCGATATACGCCCTCGCCGCCGCTTCATCGTCCAGTATGTGAACCTCCGCCCGTTCCGGGTACACCGTCACGGGGAGAAAGCGCCGGTTGCCGGTGCGGTCACGGGGCAAAAAGTCCTGCCGGTTGGTCGTCCCTCCAAATACACATTGCCGCAGCCGGTCTGCCGGGTGTGTCTCATACGGCACTTTGTAGGTTTCTTTCTGGCGGCTTAAGAATGACTTGATTTCCTCAATACTCTTGGCGTTGGCTGTGGCAATCATCTCCGACATCTCGATAATCCAATGCCCTTGCAGCTTGCGGTACACATTTTCATCGTCCAGCTTCTTCAAATCGTCTGAAAACCATTCGTCCCTGCCTGCCAGCAGCCGGAAAAAGGTAGATTTCCCGGCTCCCTGACCACCAACCAGACAGAGCATGACCTCAAACTTGCTCCCCGGTCTGAATACCCGCCGGATGGCTCCCATCAGGAACAGTTTCAAGGCTTCATAAGTGTATTCGTCCGTATCGGCTCCCAGAAAGTGATGCAGGGCGTAACGGATGCGCTCTGTGCCATCCCATTGCAGGCTGTTCAGGTAATCCCTGACCGGATGGTAGCGGTTTTCATTGGCAACAATCTTGATGGCGCTCTGCACCTTTTTCTCGCTGGTAAGCCCGTAGTTTTCTTCCAGATACAAAAGCAGGTAGTTCATGTCCATGTCGGTCAGCGTGGTACTGGTGCGCTCCCAGCCCAGCGGCTTCACAATGTCAATCTGCTCCGTCAAAAGGTTCAGGCGCAGCGCCCCACGAAACAGAGGGTCACGCTGGAACACCGTCAGGCAGTTTCGGATGCTGTTCTTCACACCGCCTTTCTGCGTCCCCTCTAATGTTTCCCGGATTTCTGCCGGTGTTTGCGCCGGTTCCATTGTGTCCATCGTCCTTTTGACCGCTTCCTGCGTTTCCGGCGGCAAGCTCTGAAATTCGCTGTTCAAGCCGCAGCACCTCCTTTCCCTGTGCGGCGATCAATGCCGCTTTTTCTTCTATTTCTCCGTATAACAAAATATCCAAAAGGTATTCTGTGTAGCTTATCCTCTGCAACGCTTCCACAAAAAGAGGATGCCAGATGGCATCCTGCGGCTGTGGGGCGTATGCTGTTTTCCAATGCTCCAGCAGGCGCAGATAATCGCACAGCACCCGGAAACAATACCGTTCCGTTTCCCGAAATCTCTGCTCCGCTGATTTTTGTCGGGGCTGTGACCTGTTGTGACGCTTCCTATCTGGCGGCGCATTGCCGGATTTCTCATAGGAAACGCCGAAGTCCTCCGCAAGCCTGACCGCAGCTTCCCGTTTCCCCAATCCATGCAGCAAAGCGGCAAAGTCGATCACATCCCCGGAAGCCCCGCAGCCGAAGCAGTAAAAGCGGCTGTCCACTTTCATGCTGGGCGTGCGGTCATTGTGGAATGGACAGCAGACCATGCCGTTTCTTCCCACCCGGATTCCATAGAATGAAGCAGCCTGCCGGGTGGTAACAGACTGTTTCACCGCTTCAAATACATTCAAATGCTCCCTCCATAAAAATGCCGGTAACGGTAAAGCTGCCGGTTATGTCATAGCTCCATCTCGTGTTTCTTTCTCTGTACTTCCTGTGGCTGCTCTCTCCGGCGCAGTGCGGTATCTACGGCGTTCTGCACCTGCCGCAGCCGTATCACTTCCTCCCGGAGTGGCTTGTGCTGCGGAGACAGTTCGGCATACTCTGTTTTTAACTGTGCGTATTCCTGTTTCCATGCTTTCAGGGCAATGGGTTTTCCGTCCAGTTTTTCTTTCAGAATACGGCGGGCGGCATAAAACAGCCGTAACTCCGCATCGTGTGATGTTTCAAATTTCTCCCTCTGTTTCTTAAACTTGATATTGTTCAATTCCGTATGGACAGGTTTTAGCCGCTGGTAATTCTCGCCCTCCCGTATCAATTCCTGCAATTCCTTTATCCGGGCAGATTTCTTTTTCATGGAGCCGCTTAATGCTTCAAATTCTTCACTGACAGAGGAAAGACGCTCCTGCAAATCCTCTAATGTGAGCAGCTTGTTTTCCGTCAGATAATTGACGGCTTCGGCAAACTGCTTTAAGTTTCCGGTTCTGGCTTTATTGCTCCATGCCCCTGCGTTGCGCTGGTTGTAATAAGCGATCAGCAGGTCGGCAAGGCTCGGTGTCTGGGGTTTGGAAAGTTCTTCTTTTACCTCTGCCATCCAGACAAACAGGGCTTTGATCTTCTTCCTCACATCCTGCATGAGCCGGTTGGTGGCTTTAATCCAGCGGTTCAATTCCCCTTTCTCGGTGCGGATGCCCTTTGCTTCCATCTGCCGGACATTAGCTCCCTCGTGGACAGTAGGTATCAGGTCAAGCCCCTGCCGCACATAGGAACGGTGGTCGATACGCACATCCAGCCCTTTTTCCTCAAATTTTGTATTAACGGCAGCCGCCCACTGCTCCCGCCAGTGTTCCAGCGTTTCCGGCTCATGCCAGTCTGTTGTATGGACAGCGTTAAACATATAATCGCCATTTTTATCCCGGATTCGGTTTCCATCTTCATCAAGAAGATATTCCCGCCGCTGTTTTTGCCCCCATGTGCCATCCGGGTTCAAAGGGCGCATGGTTGTCATCACATGGAAATGCGGGTTAGGGATGCCGCCGTCCTCTTTCTCCGGGCTGTGAAAAGCAAGGTCGGCAATCATGCCTTTTGCCACAAACTGCTCCTGCACGAACTTCCTCGCCAGTTCCATGTTTTCTTCCAGTGTCAATTCATTCTGCATGGCAATATCAAAGGAATAGGCAAGCTGTGCTTTTGGATGTTTCTCGCAGCTCTCCACAGCATTCCAGAGGGTCGCCCGGTCAAGATATATTTCCGGCGCATGGGGCGGCAGCATGATTTCCGAAGCAATCACGCCGCCCTTTTTGGTGTAATCGCTGACTTCTCCATAGTAGCTGCTGTAAAGACGCTCCCCGGCTCGGTAGGCTGCGCTGGCAATGGCGCTCTGACCGGCGCTGCGCTTTATCTGTGCGATTGAAAAATGATAAAGTGCTATCCTTAGTCACCGCCTTTCTCCTGCCCGGAAATACGGGCGTGGTTCTCTGTGGCAGACCGGATGAAATGCTCCGCCTGCGGCAGATTCAAAATGTTTTCCATGAGGGAATAAAATTCCGCTTCGGATAGCTCCTTTGTCTGTGGTGCAATGCTCTCAATAGCTGCCCCACGGGTAATCAGCCGGTGCGTCCTCTGTTTCCGGGAACCGCTTTCCAGATACGCCTGCCGGTTTTTCAAACGCTGCATTTTCCGTTTTTCCCGTTCCAGCAGGACAGTTGTTTTTTCATATTCCTGCTTCAACTGTTCCAAAGATTTTTCCATGTTCTCACATCCTTTGCTTATAAGATAAAGAAAGACCATCCGCAGACAGTCTGTGTGTCAGTGCTTCTATAAAACCCGATGAAAAGGGAAAACCGCAGAGCGGATTTCTCTTTTCGGCGGGTACACAGGGGATAGCCGCTTTAGCGGCGCAAGGGGGTGTAGCCACCTTGTCGGAGCGAAGCGAACGCAGCCCTCGGATTGCTGATTTTATCAGCGACAGAGGTAAGCTCCGCAGGACGCACGATACATGGTCTTTAGACTATGTATAGAAGTGCGCCCTTAGTTCCTAATGGATTTTGCCGTTTCCGGCAGTCTTGTCCTTTTTCTTGGAACGCTTGGAAAGATACTTCGGGCAGTCAACCACAACCGCCCGGAAGCTCTGTTTACATTCGTGCTGGCATTTCCGGCACAGTTCGTTGTAAGTGATACGGCTGCGGTCATTTAAGAAGAAAGACCATTCCAGCCGTCGCTTGTTGCTCATTCTTGCCATAACCGGCTCCTTTCTCCGTTTCTATCTGATGTACGCAGATAGGCTGTTTTGGTGTAGCGTTTCGGTATCATTTTTAAGGTTTTTCCTTCTGTATGCCCCTTTGGAAAGTGCGGCAGTATTGCAGTCAGGGGATAATACCTCACGCTTTTTTGTCGCTTCCCGGTACGGTTTCGGAGCCTTTTGCCATCCATTCAAAGAAAGCAATCTTGCTGACCTTGATAAGCCTGCCCCTGCGGAACGCCGGAAAGCCGGGTGTGTGTACCAGCTCATAGGCGCTCGCTCTTGAAATTCCCATAATCTGCTGAATGTCCGCCACATCCAGAACCAGCGGTAAATCCTCGTAGCTGTTCAATCTCTTTTTATCGTTCATTCTGTTCCTCCCATAAATCAAATGGTACTGTAAAGTTTTACAGTCCTATTTTTCTTTAAAACCTTATATTTTCAAGGCATTCATCACTTTTGCAAATAAAAAAGCAATG
>NZ_JAOQJU010000008.1:0-110967 GCF_025567385.1 Dorea acetigenes | reverse complement strand
ACCGCCAAAAGCTAATATATCTGCAATTTTCAAGGTTCCGATGGAGCCATTTTTTCAGCTCCATTTTTTCATAGACTACTTTACACTACCATTGATTGCAAAACCACTTTATATAATCTTGTATCATATCCTCTGAAACAGGCTCCCCAGAACAGGCACAATCTAATTGGTAGTCCATGATAGCATGAACCGTCATAGCAAAAGAGGTAGCTGCCATATCAATATCCCTAATACAGATTTTTTTGTGTACCTGTAAAGCATAAAACAAACTTTTAGTTGCCAAAATCATCCTTTTTGTTTCTTCTGCCATAATTTGGGCAGCAGTTGGATTAACCGCCCGTTCAGAATAAATAACCTTGTAAAAAGAAAACATTTTACTTTCGGTACTTATACTGCTGTAATTTGATACCGACTGTGTTAATGCTTCTTCCATACTTTTATCCTTGATAAATTCGCCGTAATCAATATCTGTAAGTGATAATTGCTCTTTTGATTTTTCCCTTAGATATTGATACATTGCAGCAATAATTTCTTCTTTTGATTTGAAGTGATTATAAAGTGACGGTTTTCGTATTCCCATTTTTTCTGCTATTTGAGCCATTGATACATTACTTAATCCGTTCTCTGCTGCAAGTTCCAATGTAACAAGGATAATTTCTTCTTTTCTATTCATCAGTATACCTCCTGTACTCAATATTAGTTATGTTACTACCAATCGTTAGTTTTTGCAATAACTTTTCTTCTATAAATTCTAAAAAAGAAAAGCGACAGAACTTTTACCCTCTGCCGCCAGTCTATTATGCGTAAATGATTTCCTCATTCACAATCTCCCTCGCACACGCCCGTATGTTATTGAGCCTTTGTACCTATTCAAGCTGATTTTCAGCCTGCCGCTTGTGAGCAGATTGATATATGTACCTCTACGGTACTCCTTGAGATAGCGCAAGTGACGCTCTCCCCATACGCCTATCGGCTGTTCTTCCTCGGCGGGTAAGGTAAGGCATGGGATTAGGTAATCGCCTTGCCTTTCGTATCTGCCCCCATTTCCTCGAATAATGATTTTGCCATTGTCTGTTACCTCCACATTCTTTTTTATTTTGAATGTCCGAAAAATCTGTCCTACATCAGAGGGTCGCCACGGGCAGTCTAAATTATGGATGGCAATGAGCCTGTCCTGCACATTCGTGCCTGCCCCATCTTCGGGGTAGAGCCGAACAATATACGCACCTCGCCGCTTCTGACCCTTGCAAACAGCTCTTTTTTCTGTGCATCGGTAGTCGCTTCATGGATAAAACGCACCTGCTCTGCAGGGATGCCACGGCGGATGAGCTTTTCCCGCATATCGTCATAGACATTGAAAGTGCCGTCATTCTTCGGAGTGGAAAGGTCGCAGAATACAAGCTGTGCCGCCTTTGTGTCGGCATGTTCCGCCCAGATACGGTACACATTGTCCACGCAGGTATTTACCTTACTGTCTGGGTCATCGGGCAACATCGGGTCAATCATCCTCTGGTCGAGTGCCAGTTTCCGTCCGTCATTCGTGATTTTGAGCATATTGTCGATGTTCGGCTTCACAAGCCTTGCACGGACTTTCTCGGCTCTCCCCGCAAGCCCCGCCACCATTTCTTTCTGTATCTCACTCGGCTTTGTCTTGATATTGTGGTATCTGACTTCTGGCACGGGGAGCTTTAACATATCGACGGTCTGAATATCCGCAATCTCACGGAACATCTGCATAAGCTCTGGCAGGTTATAGAACTTCGCAAACCGTGTCTTGGCTCGGTAGTTCGTACCCTCTGGGGCTAATTCCCTCGCCCTTGATTTATAGGTACATAATGAATTTTTTAGTTGATTTCTCCCACAAACTTATAGAAAATCCGTATTTTCTGGACTTTTTCCCCGCCTATGGTCATTGGTTCTGATACCTCGATCTTTTCAATCAGTCGGTTCACTATGGCTATGGTCAGCTCCTTGATCTCCGCACATTCCGCCATCTCATTGGCAAGCTGCTCCGCTTTGTACGTGCTGTCCTCCAGATTTTCCGCCATAGTGTTCAGTTTTTCAATTTCTTCTGTGTATTCTTTCTTTTCCTGCTCGAAGTGTGCGGACAGCATCCGGAACTGTTCTTCTGATATGAGTTTCTTAGACAAGTCCTCATACAGACGGATGAATTTACTGTCTGATTCCCGGCGTTTTTTCTCCAGTTCCCCCACTTTTTTCTGGAGATTTTTCTGGCTGTATTCCGCCGCCGTATTCATCTGCCCTAACACCCTGCGCATGAATTTTTCCCGGTTTTTTATGATTTTTCTTGCATGGTACTGGATGTCGGACAATACCAGTTCTTCCAGATCTCCGGCACTGATACGGTGCTGGCTGCAGAACTTCGTTCCCTTTACCCGGTAAATGCGGCACTGGTAATACGTCCGCTCCAGAAGCGGCCTGTCGGGGTTCCTCTCGTCCGTATGGATCATCAGATTATTGCCGCAGTCCGCACATTTTAAAATTCCCCGGAACTTGTTGTCATAACCGGATGTACATGGCTTTACTTTCGTGTGACGGTCAAGGATTTCCTGTACAGCATCCCATGTATGCTCGTCCACGATGGCTTCATGGCCGCTCGGGATGATGGTTCTCTCCTTTATGGGGATGTAGCCCCGCCCTTTCTGCTTGAAATGCTTCTTGTCACATTTCTGTACCCAGAAATAGCCTTTGTACAGCGGGTTGCGGAGAATACGGATGATCGTCTCCTGTTTCCAGTCATACGCATCCTCTTCACTTACCAGATATTTTCCGAACTGCTCCTGCTTGTAATACGCAGGCTTCGGTATCTTCTCCACATAAAGGATTTTCCCATTAAATCACCCGCCTGTTTAAACTCAAAATCTTTCTTCTCCCATTCTACCGTTCAATTTCATTTATGATATTTGATTTCACAATCCTTCTCGCCGGAATGCTGACTGCTATGACCGCAATCACAATATTTAATATCATAACCGCCGCCATGATTCCATTCGGGACTCCTGCTGTAATATGCAGGAACTGTACCACATGGGCCATATAATAATCCATGATTCTCCGAAAAACGAGATTGTAGATCAGAAAAATAAAGAGATCTGCCAAAATGCCATACAGAATTCCCGTCCTTAAGATCATCTTGTAAAATCCAACATCCGTAATCCCCATTGCCCGGATAATACCGTATTCCCGCCTGCGAGAGAGGATGGAATAATTCATACTGTTCATAATGTGGAACAGGCTGATCACCAGTAAAATTACGGCAATTCCAGAAAAGAATAACTGCTGCTGCCGCAGGTAATTTTTCTGTGTTTCGATTGCCGCTGTGTAGTCCTTAAGGACCGCCTTGGGTACGTCCTGAATCTTTTGCAATAACTGACCGCTTACCTGATCAGTATCTGCCCCGGCAGCCGGAGATGCATTCACAAAGCTGTAATCCTCAATTCCAAACTGACTGCTCATCTGCCAGTTCGTCATGATAAAACTCTGCGTATTACTCCACGGTTCCACATTCAGGAAACTATCCTCCTGGGCCAATGCGCGGCTTACGATGGCTGCAATTTCAAATTCCTTTGTGATATAGTTTTCCTCTGCCTCCTGGAACGTCAACACCTCCTGGGAACAGTTCAAGTCTCTTGGAACCCGCAGCGTAATCGTATCTCCGGGATGTTTTCCGTAAAAGTTATAATTCCCCTGTCCATCCATGTTTGCGACTGCTATGATCTGGTTCCCCTCTTCCAGCTCTTCCGGGATAATCTCTCCTTCCAGGACAAACGCCTGCAGTTGTTCAAGCATTCCCGCATCATATCCGTAAACATCATACTTGATTCCATAGGTTCCATCCTCCTTTTCTACACAAATGCCTCCGAATTGCTGCTGGAAATAGCTATATTTATTCCTTTCACTAAAATATTCCTCCCATTCCAGTTCCTGTGTCTGAATCGTAAGTTCGCCCAACGTATATTTCGTAGCATATACCTCCGACAACTCCGGCATATTCTTTATTGCATCAACGGTTGATGCCGGAATGGTATCCGATAAAACATTCGATTTTACAGAAATCCGGTATTCCGATCCCAGGCCATCGTCTGACTTCATGGACATTTCTGCGTGTACCTTCAAATTCTCCACCATATAAGTGGTGCAAAGGAAGATACATCCTCCAATCGACAAAGACAGCAAAATTCCAATGACTCTTTTCTTATTAGCAAACATGAATTTTCTTACTACAACATTCGCAAGGCTGGCATTTCTTAAGCTGTATATCTTCCTTCTGCTTTTTACAAAGGAGGTATCTCCGCTCATTACCTGCCGGATCGATTGTTTTCGCATAGAGTATACCGTACAAAAACCAACAACCACCAATGTTACCAATAAGAAAAGAAAACCAATCAGCATAGCCTCCCATGACACATAGAACCCTGCAGTCCCCATGCTCTCCTGTATGGCGGTCTGATCCAGCCGGGAAAGTTCAACACCGGTTCCTGCTGCTCCAACCGTTTGCGTTGAAAAGACACCATTTAACTGTCCGCAAAGCAGATTCAGAATCCCATTCCCTAACAGGCACCCAATCGGATAACCGATAAAAAATAAGATCCATAATTCTAAGATCAGTGTGCCGCCAATGCTTTTTTCACTAATTCCAAGTGTTTGCATCATGCCGTACTCCGCCATCCGTTTGGAAACAGAGATATGAAAGATGCTGTTTATGATGAACAAACTAAAAACACAGAGCAGCAAAATCATCCCGTTGAAAGCCAGGTTATATTCACTTTGCAATTTCAAGACAATGTATGTGAAATTACCTCTCTCATCCGTCAATGCAAACTTTACGATGTCTATGATACTGTCCGGCTGCTCACCGCCTAAGTACATGACAACTTCATCATTTACCGTTACTGCATCACTGGAGATCTGATACTTCTTCAGGAAAGCGTCCAACTGCTTATACAGCTTCTCACCTTCATCGAATCTCAAATATAAAAGGGGCTGGTTTCCCCGGCCTTCAAAGCCCTCTCCCACAAAAAGCTCCATTTCATTGGAACTGGCTGCCCAGGCACTTTTTATAATGCCGGTCAGGACATACTCTTTTCCATTCAGGCTTAAGGTATCGCCAATCTCACCGGAAAATCCCAAATTCCCCAACGTGTAACGATCCGCCGCGATCTCGTTTGCTCCTGTGGGATAAGTTCCCTCAATCAGCTCCCGGTGTGCCATCTGTCGGTAAGAATCATCCGTATTGATAAAATAAATGAGATAAGGTTCTGTCACCACATCCCGGATTTCCATCTTACCGCATTGTTCTACCTGAAATCCGGCATCTGTCTGCCCGCTGCGTACTTCCTCAAACACCTCCGGTTCCACATCCAGGTAATAATGCCAATCCCCATATATGGTCTTATGATTCTCCAGGCTGTTCCTCTGGCTGCTGTAGATCAAGGAACTGACGCCAGACAACAGGGCAGCCGTTAAGATGATACTTGCCAGAATTGCAAAGGTCTGGCTTTTATAATACCGCATATATTGATACGCCAGTTTTAACATACGCCATCACCGCCTTTTGGGGGAAACAGGTGTGTTCCTGACGTTACCATACCATCTTCAATGTGGATGATCCTGTCACAGATCTGTGCAATGGCCTCATTATGCGTTACCATCAGAATCGTCTGATTGTATTTCCTACAGCTTGTTTTCAGCAATCCGATGACTTCTATGGTGGTAGCAGAATCAAGGTTTCCTGTAGGTTCATCCGCCAGAAGGATTGCAGGTTTATTGATTAAGGCCCTTGCAATCGCAACCCTCTGCTGCTGTCCTCCTGACAATTCATTCGGATACTTTTTCCGTTTGTCCCAAATCCCAAGCTCCTTCAGCAATTCTTCGATGTACTTGCGATTGATATGTTTCCCTTTATCAAAAGTTACCGGAAGTGCAACATTGTCATACACATTCAAGACGGGCATCAGGCTGTAATTCTGAAACACAAACCCGATGTTTCTCCGCCGGAAAATGGTCAATTCCTTTCTGGTAAGCGAACCGATCTCTTTTCCTTTTACAAGAATTTTGCCCTTTGTAGGTGTATCCAGCCCTCCCACAAGATTTAACAGTGTGGATTTTCCGCTGCCGCTGGTTCCTACAATCGCAATAAATTCTCCTTCTCTTACCTGTATATTGATATCCTTCAGCGCTTTTACCTGATTCTCTTTTTCGCCATATATCTTTTCCACATGACTCAATTCCAGTATATTCTTCATGGTTTACCGCTCCTTTCCTGTTGATACCAACAGTATATCTGTGGAATCTTGCATTTTCTTTACAGGGCGGTAATCAGTTCTTACAGTTTTGTAAGAACACCGAAAAACAGCTTCCTTCTCCATAGACGGACTTCACTACCATGTAGCCTTTTTCCTTTTCAAGAATCAGGTTTGAAAGGTACAGCCCAATGCCGGAGCCTTCTATGTGTTCCACTTCCCGGCTTCTGTAAAAGCGTTTGAATATTTCCGTAATCTCATCCTCACGGATACCACATCCGTTATCTATGATCTGAATCTCCGTATAGATTTCATAGGAACAAACCTTGATCTGTATTGTGCCTCCCTGCTTCGTGTACTTGATCGCATTCTCCAGAAGATTTACAAAAACTTCAACCGTCCATTTCCGATTATGAAACAGCAGGATATCCTCATAGGTTTCAGAAACAAGCATGATCCCTTTCTTCTCCAGCTTTTCATATACCGTGTCTATTGCGTCCAGAAGCGTTTGTCTGATTGAGATGCTTTCTGCATCAAATACAATCACATCCTGCTCCAGTTTTACCATCTTAGCCAATGAACCTATGATCCAGTCCAGCTTATCAATCTGCTTTTTGATTTTTTCAGCAACTTCCGCTTTCTTCTTTTCCTCTAATTCCTGATCATTTAAGATTTCCGTATAGACAGAAAGGTTTGCCAAAGGTGTTTTAAGCTGATGCGACATATTGGAAACAAGACTTTTTACCTGCTCTTTTTCCGCCTCTGCCATCTCCACCTGTTTTCCCAAAACTTCCTGAATCCGGTTAATCTTATTTACCAGGGCAGACAGCTCTCCCTCCTGGACATCGGAAAGTTCTATCTTTTCCTGATTTAACACACAATCTAATAACCTGTCTATTGAACGGTAAGTTTTCCTGTTTTTATAAATGCTGTACCCTACAGTGAGGAATAACAGCGCCACAAGTATGATATTGAGTATCATGTTCCTATTCCTTCCAAATATATCCAACTCCATGTACGGTCTTTATGAACTTTGGATCGGATGCATCATCTTCTATCTTCGTTCTCAATCTGCTGATATTTACGGAAACCGTATTGTTATCTACATACTTTCCGTCACTATCCCAAATCTGGCTTAAAATCTGCTCCTTCGACAGTACATGGTTTTTATTTTCAATTAAGTACATAAGCAGCTTGTACTCTAATTTGCTTAATGCGATTTCTTCCTCATCCTTATACACTTTACAGGTACTTTTATCAATGACAATATTTCCGGAGCATAAATTTGTCGTTTCTACTTTTTCATTTAGAATCCGTTTCATTCTAGCTTTCAGCACACCCAGGGAAAACGGTTTTGACAGATAATCATTCACCCCCAGTTCCAATGCCTTGATCTCATCCATTTCCGTATCACGGGCAGTCAGCATGATAATAGGAATCATACTGAACCGGCGCACTTCTCTGCACAGATCAAACCCAGTTCCGTCCGGAAGATTACAGTCTAAAAGCACAAGATCATAACTCCCTTTTTTAATTTCCTGCTGTCCTTCTCTCCTGGTTCCCACATCAAAAACCTCATAGCCATCTCCTTCAAAAGAAAAGCGCAATCCTTCTCTTAAATCCATATCATCTTCAATGATTAATAGTTTTTTACCAACCATTATTTTCTCCTTTCCAGGCAATCATTTCGTCATTTCACAGTGCAGCACTGATTATACTCATATCTGCAATCAAGAAACTGTTTATAGGATAGCATAATCTGCGAAAAAAAGCATCTGCCCGCTTTCAACCACTGACAGATGCCATTACCTATTTTACACTTTCATCCAACAAACTGATACCCGCTCCCAACTACTGTTTCTATGTGCCCATCTCTGATCTTTCGTCTGAGCGAATACACCACATTCGCCACCGCCGCCCCACAATACTCCGGGTTTTAGTTTCCAAGTAGCTTTGTGTATATCTACTTCTCTAATCAGCCTCCGCCTCAGTTTCCCCTTTCGTTATCCTTTCCGCTTTCTCCATCGGGAAGTTTGGTATTTCTTCCAGCAACTTCGATGCTATCTCCTGCTTCATATCCTCGTCCACATAGGTTCTCACGCTACCGTCCGGCTGCCTTTCTTTCACTGTGGCGAGTTCTTCAATATAAGAATCGTAGTGTGCAATAACCTTTTCTGTTGCCCATTTCTCTCCGGCAACCACCGCTTTGATGATTTCATAAGTCAATGGATTCTGCTGTTCTTCCATACCCGTACCTCCACCAGTTTGATTGCTTATAGCATACCATATCCGAAGACTGCAATCCAGTGAACCGTGAAAAATGAAGATATTTTACAAGCCTTTTGCATTTTGAAATGCTACAATGAAGAACAGCAAGGAGGGAACACACATGAAGAAAGAAACAAGGACAGTGGTTTATGATGATGAGCTTCGGATTGAAGCATACCGTTTTGAGGGAATCGTGCAACCATTTCCAAACCACTTCCATGAATATTATGTAATTGGATTTATTGAGGACGGACACCGCGTACTGTCCTGTAGAAATCAGGAATACGCTTTAAAAAAGGACAATA
The DNA here is from genome assembly GCF_025567385.1 of Dorea acetigenes. Lineage (NCBI taxonomy): Bacteria > Bacillati > Bacillota > Clostridia > Lachnospirales > Lachnospiraceae > Dorea > Dorea acetigenes. The sequence goes on along the minus strand of NZ_JAOQJU010000008.1, from coordinate 102,131 downwards.
TTCTTTTATTCAATCCCGGAGACAATCATGCCTGCGTACAGAGTGATGATGACACTCTGGATTACCGGGGATTTAACATTACCAAAGAAGTTATGCTGGACCTGGCAGAAGAAGTAACCGGGAGAAGGGAACTCCCCGGCTTTTCCAAAACCGTGATCTTCGATGAGGAAGTGACCTGCTATCTGCATCCACTCCACGAACTGGTCATGAAAGGCTCCTGTGGGTTCGGCAAAGAAGAAAATCTGCTGCTCCTCATATCTCTGTTGATTCAACGGTACGGGCAGCCCTCCCCAAGCTGCATCCCGGAATGCCGGGAGGAAATTGAAAAGGCCTGCGATTTTATGGAGCAGCACTTCGCAGACCGGATTTATTTAGATCAGATCTGCCGTTATGCTGGTCTTAGCAAATCCACACTGCTCCGGGTCTTTACCAAGTCCAAAGGTGTCACACCATACAGCTACTTAGAGAACATACGCATTGGCAAAGCAAAGAAACTTCTGGAACAGGGCGTGCCTCCCATAGAGGCAGCCATGCAGACCGGCTTTTCCGATCAGAGTCATTTCACGAACTATTTCAACCGATTTATTGGATTGGCTCCGGGTCTTTACCGTGACATATTTTTAGAGAAGGGGGGAAACGCCGGATGAGTAAAAAAGCAACCGGGCATCTGGCGGCATTGGTAACGATCCTGATATGGGGAACTACCTTCATCTCCACCAAAGTGCTGTTAGTGGATTTTGAACCGATAGAAATCCTGTTCTTCCGGTTTATTCTGGGATTTCTGGCATTGCTGATCGTCTATCCCCACCGGATGAAAGGAACTACCAAACGGCAGGAAGCTATCTTTGCAGCGGCGGGACTGTGCGGCGTGTGTCTGTATTACCTGCTGGAGAACATTGCCCTGACTTATACAATGGCCTCCAACGTAGGTGTAATTATCTCCATAGCACCCTTTTTCACCGCAATGCTCACCCACCTGTTCACAAAGGAAGAAAAGCTGCGTGCAAATTTCTTCATCGGATTTGTAGTTGCGATGATCGGCATCTGCCTGATTAGCTTTAACGGAGCGAATATGCAGTTAAATCCCATCGGTGACTTATTGGCCGTAGCTGCGGCAGTCGTGTGGGCCTGCTACTCTGTGCTGACACGGAAAATCAGCCGTTTTGGATATCACACCATCCAGACCACAAGGCGGGTATTTGCTTATGGCATTATATTTATGATACCCGCACTATTCCTGTTTGACTGCCGCATTGGAGCAGAACGGTTCGCAAATCCAGTCTGCCTGGGAAATCTGATCTTCTTAGGATTGGGCGCATCCGCGCTCTGTTTCGTCACCTGGAACATGGCTGTGAAGGTTCTGGGCGCTGTCAAAACAAGCATTTATATTTACTTAGTTCCGGTTATCACGGTTGTCACCTCTGCCCTTATTCTGAAAGAAAAAGTAACCGTGATGTCCGGTATTGGTACGGTCCTGGCACTGATCGGACTGTTCCTTTCTGAATACAGAGGAAGAACACAAAAACAGGAGGCAATCTGAAATGGATTTACAAAATGAAAAATGCGTCATGGTCATTGACCTACAGAAACCTCCCCCGGAGCTTCCCTTCGGATGCATGGCAACGAAAATCTGCCGCTTGGCATTATCGCAAATACGGCGGCTATCATGGGAATTACCTTGGGAAAAGAGATGCCGGAGGTGGTCGGTGCAAATGTTACAGATCAAAGTGGAAACGAACATCTCGGCATTATTGAATTTCCCGTACCAATTTTGAAAGGCTCACCGGAAATCATCAAAGCAATCCGTGAGAAGCTCTATCAGCCCGACTTTCAGGATTTGACCGTGGTTGACTTTAGCGATCTGGCACAGGGCTGTAAAACCTATGATGAATTTATTTCTAAAATGGGGAACGTATCAGAAAGCACTTTGCAATACTTCGGTCTTGCCATTTGCGGTTCTAAGAAAAAAGTCAATAAGCTCACAGGCAGTATGCCACTGCTGCGATAGGCTGAGTCAGCAACAAACCGCTGGTACATGGAAACCCCATGCTCCAGCGGTTTGTTTTACAGTTCCATATTCAAACAATTTCGCATAACTCTGTTATTTAACCTTTTCGCATAACCCCGTCCCCACTTCGGAAACATATCTACATTTCAAATTTCAATAAAACACACGGCCCCAACTGGCAAAAACCTTTGATTTACCGGGCTTTTCTCGTCAGCAGACAGACCGTTTCAATATTTTCGGTAACAGGAATTTTATACTGCATTGCAAAAGTATGTAATGTATATTTAAGATTGGGGTAACGGCTTTATTCTCATTATGTATTATTTTCGAATCTCTACAGTTCCCTTTACTACATCTGCAACGTATTTTGAGGATATTTCGTAATCTATAAAATCTGGTATTTCCTTAAATACTAAAACTGATGGAAATGCCATTACTGTATTATGTTTAAGATAGCCTATATGAAATACCAAAATATCAACATCCTCTTTTTCATAATACTCATAACAGAAAATTCTGTTTAGCTTTTCCATATACTCCTCTTTATTTCTATTATATTCTTCTTGTGCTGATGGTCTAGTAAATGGATTATCAGCAATTAAAGGCATGCTTGGTGTTTGTAAAGGATATCCCGTATATTCAACAACAATATCATTACATTCAATTTGATATGCATATTCCAAAAATCTCATTTTCAATATTTCTTCAATGATATTACTTTCCGGAACAGCTATATCTTTTATTTTGCAGACATGATTTTTCTTAATAATAATTTTTACATCAATGTCTTCATCAAATGTATTACCTATATTGGCCACGGTTAAATCAACTAGCCCTTGTTTATCCACCTTTTCAAAAAAGGAAATATATTCGTAATAATCAACAATAGCCCAATATAATTCCCTTATGGAATCATACCGTTTTTTCTCTTCCTCACTACCTTCAAAGGTTGTACCACTCCCTCCATAAAAAGGAACTAGTGTAGATACCCTTTTTTTAAGATTTCCAACATTCCAAAAAGAATCTTCGATTTCGATGTCATTCTCTTTGGCGAATTTACAAATGGTACTCTTCCATCTATCAGCAATATCTGCATCCGTTATTTTGCCTGCCATAAAATCTGATTTTCCTAATAATTTATTCAAATCAGGGGTATTGATCAATAAAGGATTCTCCTTTTTTTCAATATCCTCTGTATTTTCCTTTTCTCTGGCATTCAGATATCCCTGCTGTAATAAAGCAAATTTTGAAATAATGCTCTTTCTTTTATCCTTTACCATTTTACACTCAGAAAAGCCAGAATACTCTACATCTGCACCTTTATCTTCTTCCAACGATGCAGCCTTAATTTTAAGAACAGGGCTTTCCTTTTTTTCAAATAGCGTTTTCTGACCTACTGCTAACGGTAAAAAATGCATTCCTAAATGATTAGTAAATAGCTGTCTCAGTTCATGTTCATCTTTTACTATAAAATAAATCCCTCTATCTTTGTACTTTTCTTTAAAGGCCTGCACCTTTTTATATTGTTCCATATCTACATTAGATGGATTTATAGGTGCATCAAGAAAATACATAAATACTTGTTTATTTGAAGATAACATTTCTTCAATTTCTTCTTCTGTTCCAGAGCCATATTTATCTGTTGGCGTGCCAAATTTTGTCCAAAATATAGCTACTGCAGCATCGCATTCCCGAACAAATTGTTTATTCAGCAATTCCTGTGGTTTATCTCCGGATTGCGGATAACTATCTGTTGACCAATGCTTTGTTGCAATTTCCATATTATTAATATTTCCATATACTCTATTAAAATTATCCACACATTCCCTAATAATATCGATAAATTGATTCACATCACCCGGACATGAAATTAGCAAATCATACGCAGTAATTCCTACTCTAGGCATAAAACATTCCTCCTCTGTTACTCGGCAATATCAGTATCGAAACACAAACTTAATTACATTCGTTTCTTTTGCGAAAAAGTATCCCTTTTGCCAAAATGTATCTGGACAATTCCGAAAATCTTACCCCCTGGGGTAAATCAGTTTCCGCATTGTCATTCTACGGAAACTGAAACACACATCCTTTTTTGCCCCAAAGCTGCGGAAATCTTTGATTTACCGGGCTTTTCTCGACACCAGAGCGACTGCTTCACATGGCCAGTATTAACAATTTTGCAAAACCCCATCCTCCCCTAATCGCCCTTATTTACGGGCTTTTTTGCACTTAGTTTTGCCAAATTATTTGTTTCCGCAGACCACAATATCTTGTGGCTTTTACATATTTTTCTATGTCAATTATGCAAGATTTTGTGTCAGCAAACAGACTGTTTCAACGTGATAAGTCGAAGGAAACAAATCCACGCACGCCATCCGTTCCACCCGGTACCCTCTGCCCTGCAGCATCTCCAGGTCTCTGGCAAGGCTGGTTGGTTTACAGGCAATATAAACCATTTTCTCCACACCGAAATTCGTAATCTTCTCCAGCGCCTTCGGGTGTACGCCATCTCTTGGCGGATCCAGCACAATCAGATCCGGTACTTCTCCAAGTTCATCAATTACCTTTAAGACATCTCCTGCCCAAAATGTACAGTTATCAAGTCCGTTCAGCTTCGCGTTTTCTTTTGCCGCCTCTACAGCTTCCTCCACGATTTCCACGCCTACTACCTTTTTCGCTACCGGTGCCAGTATCTGGGCGATTGTTCCGGTTCCGCTGTAAAGGTCAAAGATAACTTTATCTTTTGTATCGCCGACATAATCTCTTGCAAGTTCATACAGTACTTCTGCTCCCAGTGAATTGGTCTGGAAGAAAGAAAACGGGGTAATCTTGAAGCGCAGCCCCAGAAGTTCTTCGTAAAAATAGTCCTGTCCATATAATATTTCTGTACCTTCATCTTTTACTACATCTGCCACGCTGTCATTTTTTGTGTGCAGAATTCCTGCAATCTGACCATCCAGCTCCAGGGAACAGAGACGGTCTGCCCATTCTTTTCCGCCAAATTCTGTATGGAAACTGTGCTCTGTTGTCGTTACAAGGTCTATCAGGATGTCTCCTGTCTTCACGGCTTTTCTTACCAAAAGATGGCGGAAAAACCCCGCATGATGCATTCGGTGATAATATGGCAGCTTTGTCTCCCTGGAATATTCCAGAGTGCAGGCAAGAATTTTCCTATAATCTCCATCCACAATCTGACAATCTGTAACATTTACAATATCATGAAAGCTTCCTCTCTTATGCATCCCAAGTGCCAACGGGCCATCTTTATATTCATCTCCAAAGGAAAATTCCATCTTATTCCGATATTCGCTCTTAGAGGGACTTTTCCTGATTCCTTCCCATACATAGTCCCCATTTACTGCTGCATCCATCATTTTCTTTATCTGTATTTCTTTCATCTTAATCTGTTCTTCATAAGGCAGATTCTGATAAGTACATCCACCACACTGTCCAAAATGCGGACATGCAGATTTTATTTCAACAGGGGCGGGTTCTAATACTTCTATCAGCCGACCCTCTGCTATTTCTTTTTTCACTTTATTGACAGAAATTCGCACCTTCTGCCCCATTATCCCGTTCTTAACAACTATTTTTTTGTCTTCCCCCGGCACTGCTGCAATTGCTTTGTTGGGAAACTCTACCTTTTCAATCAGCCCTTCTAATATCTGTCCCTTTTTCATCTTCTTTTCTTTCCATTCATTTTATTCTCTATAAAGCCAAGTCTGTCATGGCAGGCATAAGCGCCGAAACGGTCTCCCATACGATTTGCCGCAGCTACCGCTTTCTGCCTAATCGAATGAAAGACCGTCACCATCTTACCTTATACTATCTTTTTATAATCCGTTCTATACCTGATCATCATCATTAAAGAAATCGTCATCGAAGTCATCTTCAAAATCGTCTTCAAAATCTTCCAGATAATCTGGTGCAAAGAAACAATATACTGCATATGCGATTGCTGCTACTGCTGCAACGACTCCAACAATTGCCAGTATCCAAAGAACTGTCTTGCAGTGTTTTTCTTCTTCTTCTTTTTTCTGAATAAAATCATTCAATTTTGATGCGGTAATAATCTCTTCTATTTTGCTCATGCTTCCACACATCCTTTCTTTTGCTTGCCGTGCAAGTAAAATTCGTTTCATTTATTATAACACCATCGCTCCGATATTACTACTTTTTTCTGTTAAATTTTCTGAAGTCTGGCAAATGCTGCAAACATTTTCTTGGTTCCTGCTGTATCAAAATCAACAGTTACTTCATAATCCCTTCCTCCCTCTGTAATGGAGGTTACCAGTCCTTCACCAAATTTCATATGACGTACCCGGTCTCCCACATCATATCCCGGTCCTTTCCCATTGCTTACTTTAAATTGCTGTACCGGCTTCGTGGAAAATGCTTTTGTTTGAAATGTTTGTTTTGCCTGCCGGTAAGTATTCTGCATCTTTACCTCCTTATCCTCCCGCTCGAATACAGCTCCAGTAGATAAAAGCTTCATCGGTATTTCTTTCAGAAACCGTGACATTTTGTTATACTGAGTCTCTCCCCGAACCATCCTCCTTCTGGCACAGCTTAGAGTCAGCTGTTGTTTTGCTCTTGTGATCCCTACATAACAGAGTCGTCTTTCTTCTTCCACTTCTTCCGGGTCATCGGATGTAATCGTCATATAACTTGGGAAAATGCCATCCTCCATGCCGGTCAGATATACATGAGGGAACTCCAGCCCTTTAGCACTATGTAATGTCATGAGAATCACGTAATCGCTATTTTCATCTAAACTGTCAATATCTGCAACCAGGGCGACTTCCTCCAAGAAATCACTAAGAGACGGTAACTCTCCTTTCTGCGTACAGGCTTCCTCATAGGCAGCAATCTTGTTCTTCAACTCGTCGATATTCTCCATGCGGGCTTCTGCTTCCACATCCCCTTCTGCCTTTAATTCTTCCACATAGCCTGTCATCTCAATAATGTCTTCCAACAGTTCAGAAATACGCACCTGTTCTGCTTCTGCCTTAAAGTGCTCAATTAGGGCAACAAAAGATTCCATTTTCGAGGCTCCTCTTCCTATATTAGGAATCAAATCTACAGCTCTGAGCGCATCATAGAAACCAATCTCCCGTGCCGCCGCATACTCCTGAACCCGGTTGACACTGGTGAGGCCGATTCCTCTCTTGGGTACGTTAATGATTCTGCGTACTGCCAGATCATCCTGCCCATTATCAATGGTTTTCAGATATGCCAGAAGATCTTTGATTTCCTTTCTGGCATAGAAGTTGATGCCGCCGACAATCTTATAGGGAATTCCTGCGGTCACAAATCTTTCTTCAAACATACGGGACTGGGCATTCGTGCGGTAAAGAATTGCATTGTCATTGTAGGCACACTCTCCCTGTTTCACATGCTCACGGATATCATCCACCACATATTCTGCCTCATCATAAGCAGAATCAAATTGCCGGAAAGAAATCTTCTCTCCCTCTCCATTCGCGGTCCAGAGTGTCTTATCCTTCCGCCCTCTGTTATTACGTATCACTGCATTGGCAGCATTCAAAATATTCCCGGTAGAACGGTAATTTTGCTCCAGCTTAATAACCTTGGCGTCTTCAAAAACTTGCTCAAAGTTCAGGATATTTTTAATATTAGCCCCTCGGAATTTATAAATAGACTGATCATCATCACCCACCACACACAAATTCCGGTATTTTGCCGCAAGGATACTAATCAACATAAATTGTACTGTATTGGTGTCCTGATATTCATCTACCATGATATAACGGAACCGTTCTTGATAATATTCCAGCACATCTGGCTGTGTCTGAAACAGCTGAACAGCCTTCACAAGAAGGTCATCAAAATCCAGCGCATTATTGGCCCGGAGCTGTTTTTCATATTCTTCGTAAACGGATGCAATTTTCTGCTTATGAAAGTCTCCCTCTGCCTGCAGACGGTACTCCTGCGGTGTAATCATTTCATTTTTAGCAGAAGAAATGGCAGCCAGAAGATTCCGTTCCTTATAGATCTTGGTGTCAATCTTTAAATATTTGCAGACATCCTTCATCAACGTCTTCTGATCGTCCGTGTCATAAATTGTAAAATTAGTATCATATCCCAACCTGTCAATATGGCGTCTCAGAATGCGAACACAAGTAGAATGAAAAGTGCTGACCCATATACTCTCAGAGCCAAACCCCACAATATTATCTACTCTTTCCCTCATCTCTCCTGCGGCTTTGTTGGTAAAAGTTATCGCCAGAATGTTCCAGGGATTGATTCCTTTCTCTTCTATTAAATAAGCGATCCTGTGAGTCAGAACCCTCGTCTTTCCCGAGCCCGCTCCTGCCAGTACCAGAAGCGGTCCTTCCGTATAAAACACAGCTTCCCTCTGCTGTTCGTTCAATTTTTCATAAATACTCATAATTCATCCTTTGCTTCTTAATATCCTATTTTCACTTGCTCCATCATATCACATATGAACTGCAGTTTCCATCATCTTTTTCTGAAAGAGATTTAAAATCTATGGACATTTTTTTTTAAACATGGTATATTTTAAATGATATTTTTAATTCAGCACTTTAAAGCGCGAATGTTTGTCACTTTAAAGCAATAAAGCGTTCGTGGGAATATAGGAGGATTTTTATGAGATTACAAGGTGAAATTGCAATTGTAACCGGCGCTGGAAGAGGAATCGGCAAGGAAATTGCACTGGCTCTTGCAGCGGAAGGTGCATCAATCGCAGCTGTAGCGCGTACATTATCAGATTTAGAGCAGACCGTAGCAGAAATTAAGGAAGCCGGAGGAGATGCCATTGCCCTCTCCAGAGATTTAACCGACATTTCCCAGGTTCAATCCATGGTTGATGCAGTTGTTGAAAAATATGGAAAGATTGATATTCTAGTAAATAATGCAGGGGGCTATCCCAAAGAAATCTACGATATTACGAAAAATCAGGCAATCAAAATCTGGGACTGGTCAGAAGAACAATGGGATCAGATTATCAAAACCAATCTTAAAATTCCATTCCTCTGCACAAACAAGGTCATTCCGGAAATGATCAAACAGAAAAAAGGGAATATTATAAACATTTCTTCCCGAATGGGACGGATTGCTTCCCAGATGGGCGCATATGCCTGCGCAAAAGCCGGAATTGTTACTCTTACAAAGACCACGGCAATCCAGGCACAGGAGTACGGTATCCGTTGTAATGCAATTGCTCCAACAATACTGGACACACCGGGACAAAGGGCTTATAATCATTCTGTTGGACAAGATGAAATTAAGATGGGAAACGCAGACTGTATGGGCAAGGCCGCTCTTTATCTAATCTGTGATGCCCCAGAGGTTATGACCGGACAGGTACTTGATTTATTCCCAACAGTTTAATATGATAATAGTAGACTATACTTAATTACATGAAGACAGGAGTTTTACATTATGATTATCAAATTAAAGAATTCTACAACTGAAGCTGAAAAGCAACACTTAATTGAATGGGCCGAAAAGCAGGGAGTTTCTGTATGCACCGTTACAGGTACAATGGATACTCTGCTTGGTTTTATCGGCGATACTGCGCATATCGATATGGAGCAACTGGAGGCAATGCATATTGTTGATGCTGTAAAACGTATCCAGGCTCCCTATAAAAGAGCAAGCCGCAACTTTCACCCGGAAGACACCGTTATTACCGTCGGCGATGCCGTAATTGGCGGGAAAGAACCTGTAATCATTGCAGGCCCATGCTCTGTAGAATCAGAAGAACAGATCTGCGGCGTTGCTATGGACGTAAAAAAATCCGGAGCAAAAATTCTCCGCGGCGGTGCTTTCAAGCCCCGCACTTCTCCATACTCTTTCCAGGGATTGAGAGCCGATGGCATTAAACTTCTTCTGGAAGCTAAGAAAGAATCCGGACTCCCAATTGTAACAGAGATTATGGATATCTCTCAGCTTCCGCTTTTCGATGACGTGGACATCATTCAGGTAGGCGCAAGAAATATGCAGAATTTCGAGCTTCTCAAAGAACTTGGCAAGACAGAGAAGCCTATTTTATTAAAGCGGGGGCTCTCCAGTACATTAGAAGAATTACTCATGAGCGCCGAATATATTATGAGCGGCGGCAACGAACAGGTCATCTTGTGCGAACGCGGTATCCGCACCTTTGAGACAGCTACCAGAAATACTCTGGATCTATCCTGCATCCCAGTATTACAATCTTTGTCTCACCTTCCGGTGATTGTAGACCCAAGCCATGCAACCGGCAAGGCTGACCTTGTCGCGCCAATGTCACGGGCGGCAATCGCTGCCGGAGCTGACGGACTGATTATCGAAGTACATAATAATCCGGCATGTGCGCTGTGCGACGGTCAGCAATCCCTGACTCCTGCAGCATTCGATGAACTGAAAAAATCTATCGATAAGGTGGCTGCAGCATTATGTTAAAACAGATCATACAGACAGGTAAGCCCTACCCCGTATACATCGGGACAGGGCTTCTTGCCCGCTCAGGAAATATTTTTACCGAAGCTATTGAACATTTATCCGGGAAATCCGTAGTCATCATCAGCGACTCCAACGTAATGCCTCTTTATGGAAGTATAACTGCAGATTCTTTCCGTTCTGCGGGGTGTCAGGTATATACTTATGAAATTCCTGCCGGAGAGACGTCTAAGAACTGGAACCTACTGGGTGCCCTGCTGGAACACCTTGCTAATCTGCAAATTACCAGAAGCGATTATCTTGTCGCCCTTGGCGGCGGTGTTGTAGGCGATTTGACCGGATTTGCTGCTTCTATCTATATGCGCGGTATCTCATTTTTACAAATTCCTACTACCCTGCTTGCAGCTGTAGATTCTTCTGTGGGCGGCAAAACTGCCGTAGACCTACAAGCAGGTAAAAATCTTGCCGGTACTTTCTGGCAGCCGGAAGCCGTGCTTTGTGATACAGACGTATTCCACACACTTTCCAGAGAAATTTTCCTGGACGGCGTGGCAGAAAGCATCAAATACGGTATTCTCAGAGACAGGCAACTATTTCTTTCCATCCTGAATGGCGGACTGGAACATACATGCAATGACATCGTTGCAGCATGTATCGCCATGAAAGGAGAAATTGTATCTGAAGACGAATTCGACCGGGGTACACGGGAACTTCTTAATCTGGGACATACTTTTGGCCATGCAATAGAAGCCTGCAGCCATTTTGCAGTAACTCACGGACATGCTGTTGCCATCGGTATCCACATGGCAGGCCAGACAGCAGCAAAGCTGGGAATCTGCAGCAAAGAATGCAGCCATGACATTACCAATGCTCTTCTGAAGCTTGGTTTCTCACTGGACTGCCCCTATTCTGCAGAGGAATTATATGAAGTTATGCTTCGTGACAAAAAACGCAAAGGCGGAACCATTGATTTAATTCTCCCATATGCTATTGGAGACTGCAGGATTTATCCGGTAACAATCGAACAATTAAAAGAAATCATGCATGCATAAAATAAGAACAGCCTACGAAATTCTATGCTTTACCGCATACAATTTTCGCAGACTGTTCTTATTTTTATGACATTTAACTGAAATCAATGCTCCGAATTGCTTTTTCCTCCGGCACATGTAAAGATAAAGACCAGCAATGCAATTGCCACTGCCATCCACCCTGCCAACATCGAAGTTCCTTTTCCACTGAACATATCATAATATCCTTTCAGATAAATAAGAATCACCAATAAAGGAATTCCATAGGCAACATACAGCCGTACAAAGGATGGGAATTTTATTCCGGAACCGGTGTTTGCTTCTTCTAAGAAATTCTTCCAGCCCCATCCATTTTTCTTCGTACAGAACATTACCGATACCAGGCTTCCAAGAGGAAGCAAATTATTAGATACGATAAAATCTTCCAGATCCAGAATGGTACTGCCTTCACCAAGAAGCTGTACTCCCGACAGTACATTGAACCCAAGCACACACGGCATACTAAGAAGGATAATTAAAACGGCGCTTACCTTCACGCTTTTCTTACGCGTCCACCCCAGCAAATCCATATCAAAGGAAATAATATTTTCAAATACCGCAACTACAGTAGAAAAAGCGGCAAATGTCAGAAACAGGAAAAATAACGCCGACCAGAACCTGCCTCCCGGCATCTGCGTAAAAATATTCGGAATGGTTATGAATATCAGACTGGGACCTGCCCCCGGCTCGATACCGAACGCAAAGCACGAAGGGATAATAATAAATCCTGACATCAGTGCTACAAAAGTATCCAATGCTGTAATTGTAATGGCCTCTCCGGTCAGGCTTCTGTCCTTATCCATATAGCTTCCGAAAATCAACATACTTCCGATACCAATAGACAATGTAAAAAAAGCCTGGCTCATTGCTCCGAAAATCATATTTCCAATTCCTACTTCCCGTATTTTGTCCAAATCAGGAATCAGATAAAAACGAATCCCCTCACCGGCTCCTTCCAGGAAAACAGAATGTACCGCCAAAGCCACCATAATTGCAAGCAGAGCCAGCATCATGACTTTTGTAATCCGTTCAATTCCTCCCTGAAGACCAAAGGCACAGACGCCAAACCCAATGATGCAGACCAAAACAGTCCAAAACATCATTACAGGTGCATTTCCTAACATCTTAGAAAATTCCTCTGTAACCTGCTCCGGGGAAGCCCCCGCAAATGTACCGATTATGCTTTTGTAACAATAATACAGCATCCACCCTGCAACTGTCGTATAGAACATCATTAACAAATAGTTTCCGATAATTCCAATCCACCTTGTCATATGCCAGCGGGTTCCCTCCGGCTCAAGTTTTTTATGCGCCGCCGCAATGCTCAGACGGCTTCTCCGCCCTATTGCAAACTCACACACCAATACCGGAATCCCCATCACCAGCAAAAAGAACAGGTAAAGGAGTATAAATGCCGCTCCTCCGTATTCTCCGCACATATATGGAAATTTCCACACATTCCCTATACCAATTGCACATCCGGCAGACACTAGGATAAAGCCCAGGCGCGAACCAAATTTTTCTCTTTTCATCTCTCTCTCCTTATTTATCATGCACTAATAGAATTGCCTGTATATAATTGATAATATCTTCCCTGCTCTCCAATTAACTGCTCATGGGTTCCTCGCTCAATAATCCTTCCTTGCTCCAGAACCATAATACAATCCGAATTACGGACAGTAGATAGACGATGGGCAATTACAAAGGTAGTCCTTCCTTCCATCAGTTTATCCATACCTTCCTGCACAATCCGTTCTGTCCTGGTATCAATAGAGCTGGTAGCCTCATCCAAAATCAATACCGGAGGATCTGCAATTGCCACGCGGGCAATTGCAAGTAACTGCCGCTGCCCCTGGCTCAAATTTGCACCGTCGCCTGTCAGCATAGTATCATACCCCTCTGGAAGCCTTCGGATAAATCCATCTGCATTTGCCAATCTTGCCGCTGCAAACACTTCATCATCCGAAGCATTCAATTTTCCAAACCGGATATTCTCTTTTACCGTTCCTGTAAATAGATGGGTATCCTGCAGGACGATTCCAAGAGAACGCCGCAAATCAGCTTTCTTGATTTTATTAATATTAATACCATCATACCGGATTTTTCCATCCTGAATATCATAAAAACGGTTAATCAGATTCGTAATCGTCGTCTTTCCTGCTCCGGTAGAACCTACGAAGGCAATCTTTTGTCCCGGCTCGGCGTACAACTTTACATCATGAAGTACAATTTTATCGTCCGTATAACCAAAATCCACTCCGTTAAAGACCACATCGCCCCTCACTTCTACATAATCAACACTGCCGTCTGCCTGATGTACATGCTTCCACGCCCAGCGCCCGGTTCTCTCTCTGCTCTCAACGAGCTTTCCATCCTGCTCTCTGACATTCACAAGCGTAACATAACCTTCATCCGCTTCCTCCTCTTCATCCAGCAATTGAAAAATACGCTCTGCTCCTGCCATAGCCATAACAATTGCATTTACCTGCTGGCTCACCTGATTGATTGGCATACTGAAGCTTTTATTAAAAGTCAAAAAGCTTGCCAGACCCCCCAGCGTAAACCCACCTACATGGTTCAGCGCAAGAATTCCTCCCGTAATTGCACAGATTACATAGCTTACATTTCCCAGCTGCGCATTAATCGGTCCCAGAAAATTGGCAAATGTATTCGCTCTGTCTGCACTGATATACAGAGTATCATTCAATTTCCGAAAAGCTTCTTTATTCTCTTCTTCATGGCAGAATACTTTTACTACCTTCTGTCCGGCCATCATCTCTTCGATATATCCATTCACTGCCCCCAGATTCTTCTGCTGCTCCACAAAATATCTGCCGCTTCTTCCTGCGGAAGCCCTGGACGCCAGTACCATAACGCTAACCATCAGCAGCGTTACCACTGTCAACGGCACATTCAAAATCAACATACTGACAAATACACTGACAATGGTAAATGCACTGTTAGCCACCTGCGGAATACTTTGGCTGACCATCTGTCTCAGAGTATCAATATCATTGGTATAAACAGACATGATATCCCCATGAGCGTGGGTATCAAAGTATTTAATAGGAAGTTTCTGCATATGAGAAAACAAATCGTCCCTCAGATTCCGCAGTACTCCCTGTGTAACATTTACCATAATCCTGTTATATGCGTAAGTAGCGCAGATTCCCACTGCATAAAAACACGCTACTCTGGCAATCGCACGGGCAAGCGGTGAAAAATCCGGCTGATCCGTTAAAAGAAACGGTGTAATATAATCGTCAATCAGATTTTTCATAAACATCGTTCCCTGCACATTCGCAATCACACCCAGAAAAATCAAAAGTAAGACCGCTATACAGTGAAATTTATATTGATGCAGTATATACCGCATCAGCCGTATAAAAATTTTCCCCGGGTTCTCTACCTGCTGCTTAGCGCCCCTGGAGCCTCTGTTCATCAATCCGGCCATAAGCTACTCACCTGCTTTCTCGTCAAAATCACCGCCGCCCTTTGTTTGCGACAAGTAGACTTCACGGTATATTTCATTGGATTCCAATAATTCTTCATGCGTCCCAAATCCATCAATCCGGCCTTCTTCCATAACAATAATACGATCCGCATCCTGAACACTCGCAATTCTCTGCGCAATAATCAGTTTCGTCGTATCGGGAATTTCCTCCCGGAAAGCCCTGCGGATTTTCTTGTCCGTGGCCGTATCTACTGCACTGGTACTATCATCCAGAATCAATATCTTTGGCTTCTTCAGCAGCGCTCTTGCAATGCAGAGTCTCTGCTTCTGCCCTCCCGAGACATTGCTTCCGCCCTGTTCAATATATGTGTAGTATCCTTGAGGAAATTTCTGAATAAATTCATCTGCACATGCCAGCACACATGCCTCCCTGCACTCTTCTTCTGTCGCTTCCTTATTTCCCCATCGGAGATTATCCAGAATCGTACCGGAAAACAATACATTATTCTGCAATACCACCGAAACCTGATTCCGGAGCGCCTCCAGTCCATATTTCTTTACATTGATTCCTCCCACAAGCACTTCGCCATCAGAGACATCATAGAGACGGCTCACCAGATTTACAAGACTTGTCTTGGCACTTCCCGTTCCTCCGATAATTCCAATCGTCTCCCCGGCATGAATTTTAAGATTAATATTCTGCAGTACCGGCCGCGCGCTTCCTTTTTTATAAGAGAAATCCACATTTTTAAACTCAATACTTCCATCCGGCACCTCCAGTATTGGTTCCCGGGGATCTTTCAAATCACTTGTCTCATTCAGCACTTCTGCTATACGCCTTATACTTGCCATACTCATGGAGACCATAACAAATACCATAGACATCATCATCAGACTCATCAATATATTCATACAATATGTAAGAAGGCTCATCAATTCGCCTGTCGTCAATGACGACGAAACTATCATTTTCGCCCCAATCCAGCTGATAAGCAAAATACAAGTATAAACCGTAAACTGCATTAATGGAGCATTATATACCAGAGTACACTCTGCTCTTACAAATATCCGGTAAATATTCTCACTTGCCTTGCGGAATTTCTCCGTTTCCTGTTTTTCTCTGACATACGCTTTCACCACGCGGATCGCCGACACATTTTCCTGAACAGATGCATTCAAATCATCATACTTTGGAAATGCCTCCTGAAAATATCTGGTTGCACGGCTCATAATCAGAAAAAGGAGCGCTCCCAGCACCAGAACTGCAATTAAATAAACCGTCGCCAGCCTTACGTTAATGGAAAATGCCATCGTCATTGCACAAAGCAAGCTTGCCGGAGCCCTGGTGAACATCCTAAGCGACATATGATAAGCATTCTGTACATTCGTCACATCCGTCGTAAGTCTTGTAACCAGTCCTGCCGTACTATATTTATCTATATTCGCAAAAGAAAAGGTCTGTATATGGTTAAACATCGCTTCTCTTAGATTCTTCGCGAATCCCGCTGAAGCTTTCGCTCCATATCTTCCTCCTGCCATTCCTGCAAATAAAGCCACCCCTGCCGCAGCTACCATCCATCCGCCTATTTTATAAATGTGCTGAATATCACCCACACTTACTCCTTTATCAATAATGGATGCCATAAGATACGGAATAATCATCTCCATCAACACTTCCAGTATCATAAACACGGGTGTCGCTATAGATGCTTTCTTATACTCTTTTACTTCTCGCAACAATACTCCAATCATCATCTGTCCCCCTTCTGCCAATCAATCATTTTACCGTAAATTCTCATATATATCAAGAATTCATTTCCCTTTTCTGCTGCTAATTTATTTTATGTTCAAAAAAATCTTGTCATCTAGTTTTCAATACTATATAATAACTATATTGAGGTGATAAATTATGACAATTGACACAAAAGATATGCTGAACAGCATTCTCACCAGCATTTCTAAAATCGACTATGTAAAACCGGAAGACATTCCCAATATAGATTTATATATGGATCAGGTAACGACTTTTATGGAAGCCCAGCTTTCTTCCACCAAGCGTTATCCGGAAGATAAGATTCTGACAAAAACTATGATTAATAATTACGCCAAGAACAATCTTCTTCCTCCCCCGGTTAAGAAGAAATATTCAAGAGAGCATGTTTTGCTTTTGATTTTTATCTATTATTTTAAAAATATTCTATCAATAAAGGATATTGAGACTCTTCTGGCGCCGGTTACAGAAGAAAATTTCAACAATGGAGAGGATTTCTCATTAACTGATATTTACAAGGAAATCTGCCAGCACGAAAAATCAAGAACCAGCTACTTAGCCAAGGATATTGCTCATTCCTTCAAGGCTGCATCCGAGACTTTTTCCAACGCTCCGGAAGAAGACCGCAGAAGTCTGCAGCAATTCTCCTTCATCTGCAGTCTGGCATTTGACGTATATGTTAAAAAACAGCTGATTGAAAAACTAATAGACGAAATGCCGGAACCGGAGCACAAAAAAAAGAAGAAATAGAAAAAGGGAGCAACACGTCTCCCTTTATTTATTGATTCTGTCAAACACCATATCATAACCATCATTTCCATAATTCAACGAACGGTTCACCCGGCTGATGGTTGCCGTAGATGCTCCTGTTTTCTCTGCTATCTCCAGATAAGTCTTCTGCTCCCTCAGCATCTTTGCCACTTCAAATCTCTGGGATAACGAAAGTAACTCATTAATCGTACAAATATCTTCAAAGAAAGTATAGCATTCTTCTTTATCTTTCAGGCTTAAAATTGCGCTAAATAAATAATCAACTGCTTCTGTCCTGATCTTCTTACTCATATTCATTCTCTCCTCTGCACAGAATTAGTAACTAGATACATTTTAGCACATTAAAACTTTAAAGTCTATATGGTGTTCTGAAATTTTACCGATTACGTTTTAAAACAGATAACAGTTTCGCAAGAGATGTATTTGCAATCAGCTCTTCCGGAAATTCCGCTTCCCGCAATACAGCAGAAGAATACAATGTATTTGCAATATCAACATCAACATGGGCATCACTTCCCAATGTAACCATTACATCATACTTCTTGCAAAGTCTCAGCATTTCCAAATCGTTTTTATAGGTATCTTTCCGAAATCCATCCGGCCGCAGAGAAGAATTATTAACCTCCAGAAGCGTCCCTGTCGCTTTCGCCGCTTTAACTAATGCCTCATAATCTACCTCAAACCGCCCGTCATCCGGATGGCCGATAATATCCACCAGCTCATTTTGCATCACATTCAAATAAGCCTGTGTATTCTCTTCCTTCCCTCTGCTCTTGCCATAGCAGGGTGTGTGGATACTTGCAATGGCTATATCCATCTGCTCCAGCCAATTCTGCGCAATATCCACCCTTCCGGTCTCATCCATAATATTCAGCTCTGTTCCCATCAATAACCGTACCCCATATAGCTCTCTGGGTACTACCTTCAGATTTTGAAAATAAAACAGATGACAGCTCCCCGGCATCTGAGGCGCATGTTCTGTAAGCGCAAGGCCTTCCAGCCCTTTATCGGCTGCCATTTTCGCCATCTCCCGAATTGTATTATAAGCATGCCCGCTCGCTAATGTATGTGTATGCGTATCAACCATAATTTTCATTATCCTGTCCTTCTTTCTTTATCCTCATATGGAAACATTATACAGTATGCAATTTTATATTTCTACACATTCTATTTTTAGTACAAAAACAAAAATTTTTCAAGGAGGTTTTACATTGAAAAACAAAGAAACCAAAAATCAAAGACTGATTGATTCCTATGATTATCTGTCAAACGCAGCTTCCTCACAGGATTGTACCGGGCTGATTCCTTTTGCTCCAACCTGTGAAGAAGAATTAGAATCCTATGAATCTGTCTATAGCTATCTTCCACCGGAAATCCCATCAGGCAAAAACACTGCCGACGAACCATAACAGTTAAATCACCGTTAAAATAATCTCCGCATATACTGGAAGAAAAAAAGGATGTTGACTTATTATGGCTGCTTTAGTTCCGGTTAGTGGAAATATTCAGAATATTTCTCCCGTAGGCAGCGACTGCTGCTCTCAGATGGTAACTCTGCGTACCGGCAATACCATTACGAATTTCGTCATATCTCCGGCAACCTATGTTATCCAGGAGGCGAGGCTGCGTATCGGCATGAATGTAACGGCATTCTACGATGCAAGCCTGCCGGTTCCTTTAATCTTCCCGCCACAATACCAAGCAGTTATCATTGGAAGAAAGAGTCCGAATGAAACCATTTATGCCGGTTTTTTTAATAACAATCTTGTGTCAGAAGATAATTCACTAAAGCTTAACCTATCCCGTTCAACCGAAGTTCTTACTTCTAACGGACAGCGGTTTAACTGTAATCCCGGCGGACAGTTGTTGATTGTATATTATACAACCACCACAAGAAGCATTCCGCCGCAGACCACACCAAGACGAATCATCGTAATGTGTTAAAAACCGATATTTCTGCAAAAAACCGACGTGACATCTCTATTCACGCCGGTTTTCCTCGTTTTATCTTAAATAAATTTTATATACGATACTCAAAATACCTTAACTGCGGTTCTGCTCGGCAACCAAATGGGAGGCACCATACATCTCCCGCAGTTTTGGCTTCTCAATCTTGCCTGTCGCATTACGCGGAACGTCTGCAAAAATAATTTTACGGGGACGCTTATATCTTGGAATCTTCTTACAGAACTCGTTAATATCTTCCTCTGTACAGACCACCCCTGGCTTCAACTCAATAATTGCGGCCGCAATTTCCCCCAGGCGATGATCCGGCAGGCCAATGACCGCCACATCAAGAATCGCATCATTTGTCCGCAGAAAATCTTCTATCTGCACAGGATAAATGTTCTCGCCACCGCTGATGATAACATCCTTCTTACGGTCAACAAGGAATATAAATCCATCTTCATCTTCCATTGCCATATCCCCGGTATAAAGCCATCCGTCATGGAGTACTTCTTCTGTTGCCTTGGGATCGTTATAATAACAGACCATAACGCCCGGCCCTTTCACCGCCAGTTCTCCGGTCTCTCCCTGTTTCACCGGATTCCCTTTGTCATCAATAATCTTCGTCTTCCATCCGTATCCGGCTATACCAATAGCGCCTACCTTATGAATGTTTTCAACTCCAAGATGTACGCACCCCGGTCCAATCGACTCACTAAGGCCGTAATTCGTGTCATATTGATGCCTCGGGAAATACTCTTTCCAGTGCTTAATCAGGCTTGGCGGAACAGGCTGTGCCCCAATATGCATCAACCGCCACTGATCTAATTGATAATCCTCAAGATGAATATCTCCATTATCTATGGCCAGAAGAAGATCCTGCGCCCACGGTACTAAAAGCCACACGATTGTACATTTTTCCTCCGAAACGGCACGCAGAATAAATTCCGGATTCGTCCCCTTCAAAAGAACTGCCTTGCCGCCCGTCAGAAAACTTCCAAACCAATGCATCTTCGCTCCCGTATGATAAAGCGGCGGAATACATAAAAACACATCATCCTTCGTCTGTCCATGATGGTTCTGTTCAACCTTTGCAGAGTGCATCAAAGCCTGATGGGTATGTAAAATTGCTTTTGGGAAACCTGTCGTTCCCGATGAAAAATAAATTGCAGCATAATCTTCATCTGTAATATCGACCTTCGGAGGCTGACTGGAACAGTTTGCAGTATGGGCAGTATAATCTTCTGCAAATCCCGGGCATCCATCTCCCACATAGTAAAGGAGCCGATGCTCACTGATATTATCAGCTATTTCCTCCACACGTCCGATAAATTCCGGCCCGAATACCAGCACATCCACTTCTGCCAGCTCCACACAATACTGAATCTCATCTGCTGAATACCGGAAATTAAGGGGCACAGCCAACGCTCCCGTCTTCAGAATTCCAAAATAAATTGGAAGCCATTCCAGACAGTTCATAAGAAGAATTGCCACCTTGTCCCCTTTCTGGACGCCCCTTTCCAAAAGCAGATTTGCAAAACGGTTCGCCTTTTCATTAAATACATTCCAGGTAATCTCACGCCTGTAATAAGGTGTCCTCACCGGCTCAATCAACTCATATTCCTTCCAAGTAACCCGTCTCGTCTCCGGCATCTCCGGATTAATCTCAACCAGGCATATATCATCGCCATATAACCGGCAGTTCTTCTCTAAAATCTCCGTAATAGGCATTGAAAAAATCCCCTTTCCTCTCTACGCCCTTCCACTTTAGCGCTTTTACTCGTTAAAGTCTATGATACCCAATTTCCCTGCAAATGTCAATCCTTATTTCACAACATTCCTCATCGTGAATATACTATAGCATTAAGAATTTAAGGAGGATATTTATGAAAAAGCGTTTCATTGCCGTACTGCTTGTTTCTGCTATGGTTCTGGCTTCCTTTACTGCATGCTCTTCGGACAGCGCATCGGAAACCACCGGAAATACTGACAGTCAGACAACCAAAGATACGGACGATACCAAGACAGAAACTAAGGATACTTCACCGACAAAAGTCGTGTTAAATGAAGTAGCACACTCTATTTTCTACGCTCCAATGTATGTTGCAATTGAAGAAGGGTATTTTGATGAGGAAGGAATTGAACTCGATCTAGTGTGTGGATTTGGAGCCGATAAAACCATGACCGCAGTTCTTTCCGGCGAAGCCGATATTGGATTCATGGGTTCTGAAGCTTCTATCTACACCTACAATGAAGGTGCCAACGACTACGTAATTAATTTTGCCCAGCTTACCCAACGTGCCGGGAACTTTCTTGTTGCAAGAGAAGAAATGCCGGATTTTAAATGGGAAGATCTAAAAGGAAAATTAGTGCTTGGCGGTCGGAAAGGCGGTATGCCGGAAATGGTATTTGAGTATATCCTCCGCCAGAACGGCATTGAACCGGGAAGTGATGTAACCATCGATCAAAGTATTGATTTCGGATCCACCGCAGCAGCATTTTCAGGTGGGCAGGGGGATTTTACCGTCGAATTTGAGCCATCCGCCACACTGCTTGAATCAGAAAACAAAGGCCACGTTGTCGCTTCGCTGGGAACTGACAGCGGTTATGTGCCTTACACTGCATTTTCTGCCAAAAAAAGCTACATTGACAACAATCCTGAGGTCATCCAAAGCTTCACCAATGCGCTTCAGAAAGGCATGGACTATGTACAGACCCACTCTCCGGAAGAAATTGCTAAAATTATCGAGCCGCAGTTCAATGAGACGGAGCTGGATACAATAACAACAATTGTAACCAGATATTATGATCAGGACACTTGGAAAGAAAACCTGGTTTTTGAAGAAGAAAGCTTCGAACTTTTGCAGGATATTCTGGAAGACTCCGACGAACTTTCAAAACGCGCGCCTTACGAAGACCTTGTTACCACAGAGTTTGCAAAGGAAGCTGCCAAATAAACCACACATTAAAAAAAGGGGACAGCACACACCAGAACTGTCCCCTTATAAAAGTTCTTCTTTTTATAGAAAATACGCAAAGACTGAAGCGCCAACTACAGTGCAAAGCCCTGCCACAACAATTGCAAGACTGCTCATAGCTCCTTCCACTTCTCCCATCTCCATTGCTTTTGCTGTTCCTATTGCATGTGACGCTGTTCCGATAGCAAGTCCTCTGGAAATGGAACTGCGTATGCGGAATATTCTACAGACAAATTCCGCCGACATATTTCCCAACACTCCCGTTATAATAATAATTGCAACGGAAATAGTAACATATCCGCCCAATTCTTCTGAAACACCCATTCCAATTGCTGTCGTAATGGACTTGGGAAGTAACGTGACATATGCTTCGTGGGACAGACCAAAAAGCACCGACATCCCCCACACTGTAACCAGGCTGGCCAGCACTCCCGCAACTATCCCGCCCAAGATTGCCATCAGATGTTTTTTCAACAGCTCTCTCTGCTGATACAAGGGAACCGCAAGGCTTACCGTTGCCGGAGTCAGAAGATACGCCAAATACTGGGCGCTGGAATTATAACTGTCATAATCCACATGGAATATCGAAAGAAAAAGGATTACCAATACAATGGAAACCAACAGTGGGTTGAATATTGCCAGTTTTAACTTGTTTTTCATGAAAATCCCGATTTCATAAGAAATCAGGCTAATTACTACCCCTATTGTTGCTGACTCAACAATTACCTGATCCATCTTCTGTCTCTCCTTTCCTTTTTTCCAAACATCTATCCGTAACCTTTCCTGTAACACCCATAACCACAAAAGTAGACACAAGTGTTATGACAGAAACCGGCAGAACAATTCTTTGCAGTTGTCCCCAGGAATTTAACAATCCCACTCCTGCCGGAATGAACATTAAAGGCATAATTTCTATTAAAAATTCTGCCGTCTCTTTCACCTGCTCAAGTTTGATAATTCCGCTCATCAAGAATATCAGCATCAAGAGGAGTCCGTAAATGCTTCCGGGCACCGGAAGCGGAACAAAGTATTTGATAATCTCTCCTGCACAGGTGACGCCAAGAATGATTCCAAACTGTTTCATATACTTCATTTATCTGTTTTCTCCTTCTATCTTATTTTGTCCGCTTAATATAGTAACACAAAATAACAAAAAGTTGAATCCGAAAAACTATTGTTCTATAATAAAGCTATGAATGGAGATTTTATTATGAATAAAAATGAAAAACGCAAAGAAATCAAACAAAAGCAATCTATTCTCAGCCCGGAATATTGCCATTTTGCAGATAAAGCCATCTGTAACAGGATTCTGTCCCTTCATGAGTTTCAAACAGCCGACGTAATATTTTGTTACATAAGTATGGAAAACGAAATCGACACACGCCCAATCATTGAAAATGCCTGGATGATGAAAAAAAAGGTTGCTGTGCCAAAATGCACAAAAAAAGGATGTATGGAATTATATCAAATTCACTCTTATGAAGACCTGGAAGCCGGAAAATATGGCATTCCAGAGCCTAAGAGCAAATGTCTTCCTGTCCCTCCAAATACCATAGACTTTGCCGTCATCCCCTGTCTTTCCTGTGATCTTGAAGGCTGGCGGCTGGGACATGGCGGCGGATATTATGACAGATACTTAGAACATACCGACTTCATAACAGCGGTTGTCTGTCGGCATCAGCTGCTGTCAGAAAGCATCTGTCATGAAACACATGATAAACGTATGAATATCGTTGTCACGGAAGAGATCATGCGCTTTTTATAACTTCCTTTCAGCAGCCCATTTCTTTTTTCGTCCAGCCTACTCTCCTCCCGAACCATCTTTTCCTGTTTTTTCTGATTCTGGAAGCGAAACTGCGGGCTGTACGGAATTCTCTGCTATACTTTCCGTTTTCCTCTTTGCTTCTTCTCTGGCACGATACAAATTAGATGGAAATAAATCCGTCTTCAATTCTCCCATAAGCGTATACTCCTTTCTGCAAAGGAGTATACCCTTTTCCACTTCATTCTATTCCATACTCTACTTAACAAAGAAGAATCATCTGCACCCCATAAGCTTCTTTACTGGATTTCTCTGATTCTTTTACGGAGAGGCAAGACCTTCGACGGCGCTACCGAAAGCTCATCAATCCCCATCTGAATAAACAGCTCTGTCATAGTAGTGTCTGCCGCCAAATCACCGCATATAGATATTCTCTTTCCTTCCAAATGCACATTATTTGCCACAATCCGAATCATCTTAATCAACGCCGGATGATGAGAATTATAATGATTCGTCAGCCTTCCGTTCTGTCTGTCCATCGCCAGCGTATGCTGCGTAAGATCATTCGTCCCAATACTAAAGAAATCCAGCTCTCGCGCAAGTTCACCGCTAATCAGCACAGCTGCCGGAGTTTCAATCATTGCCCCAACCTCAATATTTTCGTCAAAAGCCGTCTTTTCATTTCGAAGTTCTTCTTTTGCTTTTTCCAAAATCTTCTTAGCCGCAACGACCTCTTCCACTGATGTTATCATTGGAAACATAATGGAAATATTGCCAAAAGCAGAAGCCCGCAGAATTGCCCTGAGCTGAACCTTAAATAATTCATTCTTATCCAGAGAAATGCGGATTCCCCGGTATCCCATCATGGGATTGGCTTCTGCCGGAAGTCCCAGATATTCCACTTTTTTATCTCCGCCAATATCCGCTGTACGAATTACAACCTTCTTCGGTCCCATGGCTTCAGCTGCCAGTTGGTATACTTGAAGCTGCTGTTCCTCTGTCGGCAGCTTTCCATTACTTTCCATATAAATAAACTCACTCCGGAAAAGCCCGATTCCATTGGCATCATTACGCAGTACACTTTCAATGTCTTCTCTGGATCCAATATTTGCACATACATCAATCCTCTGGCCACTTTGCGTAACATTATCTTTACCTTTCAGCCTTTCCAACGCCTCCACAGTCTTGATGTTCCGCTTTTTCTTCTCTTTCATCTGTGCCAGGGTCGTCTGATCCGGCTCAATGTAAAGCTTACCTTCAAAACCGTCAATGATCACCATCTTGCCATTATAATCCCTTTTCAACGCTTCCCCCAACCCGATGATGGACGGAATCCCGCGCGTCCTCGCCAGGACAGCCGTATGGGAATTAATGGAACCGTACATGGTTACAAAACCAAGCGCCTTTGCTTTATCAAGCATAACGGCTTCGCTTGGATACAAATCCTTTGCCGCCATAATAAACGGCTCATCAAGGAACATCTTTCCTCTGCGCACTCTCGACAAAACCTGCAGAATTCTATTCGCAACATCCCGCACATCCGCTTCATGTCCACGCACATATCCTGTATCCTGCCTGCCGAAATTCTCAATGAATTTTTCCGCTCCGGTCTTCACGGCATATTCTGCATTCATTCTCTCTTCTTTTATAATACTTGTAATGCTGTCTATAAAATCTCCGTCTTCCAAAAGCATCTGCTGAATTTCAAAAATCATGGCGTTTGTCTCGCCAACTCCCTTTTCGGAGTCACTGCATAATTCCTGAAGTTCAGCTATAGCCCTCTCTCTGGCCTTCTGAAAACGACCGGTTTCCTTATTTACATCCTCTACACTGAAACGGCGTATTTCCTTTTCCCCTCTATTATAGAACACCAGCCTTCCCATGACGATTCCCTCAGATACTTTTTTCCCTGTTAAAGTAATCATACAATTCCTGTCCTTTACTGTCGATTTTCTTCCGTACTATCTGTACCTTCCTTTTTACTTTACACGTTGAAACAAAGGTAGTCAAGTCTTTGTCAGCTTCTCTGATGAAACTCTAATCAAACATCTGTCGGCTCTTTTTCTGCCCAAATCAGACGTTTTATTATGTTTTGTAAAAAATGCAAAACTTTTTCTTGTACGTCATTGACTTTTTTATAAATATGTGCTAATCTTACAGAGCGCGATTATGGATATTTGTTCCAAGTTGTGCAGCTCTATTAATTTTTTTCATTTTTTGGAGGTATGACAATGAGCAAAGGTACAGTAAAATGGTTTAATAACCAAAAAGGCTATGGTTTCATCTCTGATGAATCCGGTAACGACGTATTCGTACACTACTCAGGACTTGTAATGGATGGTTTTAAATCATTGGAAGAGGGTCAGGCAGTTGAGTTCGAAATTACAGAAGGCGCAAAGGGACCTCAGGCAGTCAATGTTGTAAAACTTTAATTGCCTCATTAATCAAATGCAATGTACCTTTTATTTATATAAAACATAGATTCGATTTTAGATATTTAAAAGCAATACTTGTAATTCGATTAAGAAAAGCGGAATGTGCAATACATTCCGCTTTTTTATCACTTTGTTATACATTCGCCCGGTATGCTTCATCTGCAGAATAAACGTCGAAACCGCTTTCCTTCAGGATAGAAACCACTTTCTCCGGGTCGTCGCTCTTAAGAACTGCCGCTGCATCGCTTCCATTTGCAAATGCGTACATATATTCAATATTCACCTTGCCTTCTACAAGCTGATGCATCGCCTTACTTAAGGATCCTGCCGCATGCGGCACACGGAGTGCAACCACCTCTGTCAGCATGGCAGTAATTCCTGCTTCTTTCAAAACTGCACGTCCTTTATCCGGCTCCGATACAATCATTCGGAGCATTCCATAATCAGAAGTATCTGCCAGACTGAGAGCGACGATATTAACCTCCCCGGCTGCCAATGTAGCAAGCACTTCATCCAAACGTCCTTCTCTGTTCTCCAAAAATACAGATAATTGTTTAATTGTACTGTTGCTCATAACGGTTCCCCTCCTTTTATAAACCTCTGTTATCAATGACACGTTTTGCCTTACCTTCACTTCTCTGAATCGTCTTAGGCTCTACCAGTTTTACCCTTACCGATACGCCCAATGCCTGTTTCAAAACGGCCGCTACTTTATTTTTCAGCTCATCCAGCTTACGGATCTCATCGGAGAAATACTTCTCGTCTACTTCTACCATAACTGTGAGGACATCCAGATTATTTTCCCGGTCAACAATCAGCATATAATGTGGTGCCACACCGCCGCCCATAGAAAGAAGAGCCGTCTCAACCTGTGTCGGGAATACATTCACGCCACGGATAACCTTCATATCATCTGTACGTCCGGTAAACTTCTGGATTCTCGGAAGCGTTCTTCCACACTCGCATGTATCGTGCTGAATACTTGTCAGATCCTTCGTTCTGTAACGGAGCAATGGCATTCCTTCTTTTGCAAGGGTGGTAAATACAAGCTCTCCCGTCTCTCCATCGGCACAGGCCGTCTGGTCTGCCGGATTCAACACTTCCGGATAGAAATAGTCCTCATATACATGAAGTCCCTTATGATGAATACAATCCATTGCAACACCCGGGCCCGTAATCTCGCATAAACCATAAATATCGAAACTATTAATATGTAAAATACTTTCAATCTTCTTACGCATTTCCTCCGTCCACGGTTCTGCACCGTTAATGCTTGCCTTAATCTGCAGACGGTCTACAATCCCGGCTTCCTGCGCAGCTTCTGCCAGATACAGCGCATAAGAAGGAGTACATGCAAATGCTGTTGCTCCAAAATCTTCCATACACATAAGCTGACGTTTCGTATTGCCGGATGACATAGGAATTGCCATTGCGCCAAGTGCTTGTGCGCCAAGGTCAAGACCCATTCCGCCTGTAAAAAGTCCGTATCCGTAACATACGTGAATGCGATCTGCACTGGTAAGGCCAGCCATCGTAAGACCTCTCGCCACACATTCTCCCCACACGTCAACATCCTTCTGTGTGTAGGAAGCCAGTGTCAGCTTTCCTGTTGTTCCACTCGTTCCCTGCACTCTGGCAATTTTTTCCTGGGGCACAGCAAGAAGCCCAAATGGGTAATTATCTCTCAAGTCTTCTTTTGTTGTAAACGGAAGCTTATGAATGTCCTCAATTCCTTTTATATCTCCTGGTTCGATGCCCATATCATCCATTTTCTTACGATAAAACTGCACATTTTCATATACATTCTTTACCTGCTTCACAAGGCGTTCGCTCTGCAGAGCCGTCATTTCATCTCTGCTCATACATTCAATTTTCGGATCCCGGATCCTCTCTTTCCAATTTTCTAATGCTACTCCTGCCATTTTCCTTTACTCCTCTTCTTTTATAATTGATAACCTACATCAAATGCGCGCTTATTAATTTCAATCGTTTTCGGCGGTACTGTGTGCTCAATCACTTCATACCACTGCTCCCTGGTAAAATCCATATGCTGCGCTGCAATTCCCAGCACGATTAAGTTAAAGACTCTGGGATTTCCCAGCTTCTTGGATTCCTCTGTTGCATTTACCGTATATACTTTATAATTTTTTTTCAGATTCTCAATAATATTCTCCGGATACTCTGCCGCTCCGATTACTACCGGCATCGGATCGATGCGCCAGTCATTTACAATTAAAGCTCCATCCTTTTTCAGAAAATGTGCATACCGCAAAGCTTCCAGTCTTTCAAAAGCGATAATTACATCTGCCTGGCCCTCTTCTACAATCGGCTCCGCAACATTTTCCCCGTATCGGACAAAAGTCACAACACTCCCGCCTCTCTGCGCCATCCCATGTACTTCGGAAAGCTTAACATCATAGCCGCCGGCAATGGCAAGTCCGCCTAAAATTCTGCTGGTCAGAAGAGTTCCCTGTCCTCCCACTCCAACGATCATAATATTCTTTGCTGCCATTATTTGTCACCTTCCTTTGCTAATTCAATTGCGCCAAACTTACATAAAGTCTCGCACAACCCACATCCAGTACACATTGTATCATCAATGTGGATGGTCCCATCCGTATTTTTCGTCATGGCTGGACATCCGGGCTTCATACACATTCCACACTTTTTACATTTATCCTCATGGGCAATATAGAGCGGCTTCTTTGCTTTGCTAAGCAATACGCATGGAGTCTTTGTGATGATAACCGACACTTCATCCTTCGCCACCTCTTCTTTGACCACTTTCTCCAGTTCTGCTATGTCAAAAGCATTGACCTCAATGACATTCTTCACGCCTATAGCACGGCACAGAGCCGGAATGTCAATTGCATAGGTCGGATCTCCCTGCAGGGTTTTCCCGGTTGCCGCATGATCCTGGTGCCCTGTCATTCCGGTCGTAGAATTGTCCAGAATCATAACCGTTCCGGTCGCTTTATTATACATCATATTCATCAGCGAATTCACGCCTGTATGTAAGAATGTAGAATCTCCAATTACGGCAACCCAGTTCTTAACATATTCTTTTCCTTTCGCCTTCTCCATACCATGAAGGCTGGAAATGCTCGCTCCCATGCAGATAGTCGTATCCACCACACTTAAGGGTGCAACTGCGCCCAGTGTATAGCATCCGATATCTCCTGCCGCATGAAGCTTTAATTTATTCAATACATAATACACACTCCTGTGTGGACATCCCGGACAGAGAATCGGCGGTCTTCCCGGAGCCTTTGCAGGCGCGGCAATTTCAAGCTTCTCACCTGCAATTGCTTCCCGAAGCATATTGGCACTATACTCGCCCTGAACCGTGAAAATTTCTTTCCCAACAGCCTGGATTCCCCAGGACTTCACCTGCTCTTCAATCACCGGATCTAACTCTTCTACAATATAAAGTTTTTCTACTTTCGAAGCAAACTCTTCAATTAATTTTCTCGGAAGAGGATTCACCATACCAAGCTTCAGAACAGAAGCATCCGGAAGAGCTTCCTTCACATACTGATATGGAATACCGCTGGTGATAACGCCGATCTTCGTATCTTTCATCTCCACCTTATTAATCGGCAGTGTATTGGCAGCTTCTGCCAGCTCCAGGTTGCGTTTCTCAATTTCCACATGCCGAAGCTTGGCGTTACCCGGCATCATAACCGTTTTCTGGATATTCTTTACATAGGGCTTGTCTTCAACCTGCTCTCTCTCCTGCAGCTCTACCAGTCCCTGTGAATGGGCAAGCCTTGTAGTTGTACGATACACAAAAGGGCGGTCATATTTTTCACTGAGTTCAAAAGCCACCTTCACAAAGTCTTTTGCTTCTGCACTATCGGACGGCTCCAGCACCGGAAGCTGCGCCGCGCGGGCAACCATTCTGGTATCCTGCTCATTCTGGGAGCTGTAAAGTCCCGGATCATCCGCCACAACAATCACCAGCCCTCCATTTACACCCATGTAAGACACGGTATAAGCCGGATCTGCAGCCACATTGAACCCGACATGCTTCATACAAGACATCGCACGGACACCCGCTACAGATGCACCGATTGCTACTTCCGTCGCCACCTTTTCATTGGGAGACCATTCACAGTACAAATCATCCTTATACTGCACCAGATACTCACTGATCTCGGTACTTGGCGTCCCCGGGTATGCGGCAGACACCTTCACTCCCGCCTCGTAAGCCCCTCTGGCAATCGCCTCATTACCGAGCATAATTACTTTTTTCTTTAACATTTGTAATCCATCCTTTCTTTCATATGATTAGTTTATCATGGATTTTTCAATTCAACAATGCATTTTCCTCTGCATATTTGCGTTTTATCATACCTCTGCGCCGGACTTACGGCATATTGCGCTTTACTTCATAATCCGTAAGCTCTACCTTAAGCACGCAGACAGCCTGCACGGCATTTGCATGGAACTCACAAAAATCTTTTCCCGTCTGCTGCTTCATAATAATTCTCAGCGCTCTTACCTTTTCTTCCGGTTCTGAAAGCATCTCTACTCTCCCATTCCCAATCAGGCTCTCGAAATAATAACTGTATCCGCAGGGAACTTCCGCCTCCATCAGTTCGTGTTTCCCGTCCAGCTCCAGACAAACTTGTGGATTTTTCTTCAACACATCCATTTTCCTTCCCTCCCTGGCACAATGGAAATAGAAGGTAAGCCTGCCGCCATCTTCGGTCTCACAGCCATAATTCATCGGCACCACATAAACTTTTCCATCATCATTCATGCCAAGCCTCGCGACTTTACATCTTCCTACAATTTCTTTAATTTCTTTCCAATCTGTCACTTGTCTGTTCTTTCTTCTCATATGTATCCTTTCCATTTAGGACGTAGTAAAGTGACACTTTACTACGTCCTAAATTAACATTTACCCTGTACCTATGTGTATTATGCCCTATACCTATTAATTTTTGAACACAAATACGGGCATCGGCGGGTTATTTTCTCTATTATAATATTCATTTGTAATCACTGTAAATATTTTAGGAGAAATCTGTTTTAAAAATGCCAAAATCCTGTCTTTTTCCTCGAATCCCGTATCCCCGCCACTATAGATACACAGGCTCATCATTCCACCGCTCTTCAGAAGGCCGAGTCCCCGGCTGACTGCCTGGACACTGGTTTCCGGACAGGTAGCTATTTTATGGTTGCCGCCCGGAAGATAGCCGAAATTGAAACAGATTACATCGATACTTTCTTCTTTGGCATACTGATCCATATGTTCATGACCGTCAAGAATTAACTTTGCTCTGTCTGCCAGTCCCTTTTCCTCCAACTTTTTTTCTGTCATTTCCAATGCTTCCTTCTGAATATCGAAAGCGAGCACACTCCCCTTTTCTCCCGCAAGCTGACAAAGAAACACCGTATCGTTGCCCTTTCCCATAGTTGCGTCGATATAATGTCCTCCGGCCTTCGCCTGCGAACGGATAATTTCATGGCACCAGTGGGTAATTTGTAAATTCTTCATCTACCTCTTCTCTTCTTTCTTTTTCTCTATAACACAATGATAGCGCCGGTTTGAACCGGCGCTTCCTGCATATGTTTATTCTATTATAAATCCGTTAAAATATCTACTACTTTTTTTCTGCCCCCAGCGAGCGATAGGTATGAATGATAACTACTAATGATATGAAAAACGTCAGCACGTCAGATACCGGCATGGAATACAACACGCCATCCAATCCAAAGAAGATTGGTAAAATCAATGCAAATCCTACGCCAAAGACGATTTCCCTGACCATGGAAAGCATGGTGGATATCAATGCATTTCCCATAGCCTGAAGATAGATGAATGTTGCCTTATTGATGCATGCCAGTATAATCATACACAGATAAATACGAAATGCTTTTATAGCAAATTCTGTATAATATACACTTTCATTTGCCGCACCGAATATTCCAATCAATTGTCTGGGCAGTAATTCTACAATTAAAAACGCCACTGCTCCTACCGCCGCTTCTGCAATCAGCAGATAGGTAAATAATGTCTTCACTCTGTCTTTCCTTCCTGCTCCTATATTATATCCCACAATCGGAATACATCCTGCTGCCATACCTATGACAATGGAAATGACAATCTGGAAAAACTTCATTACAATCCCGACCACCGCCATTGGAATCTGCGCATATTCCGGCTGTCCGAAGACCGGATCCACAGCGCCATATTTCCGAATCATATTGTTAATAGCCGCCATTGCCGCAACCAGGGAGATCTGCGCTAAAAAGCTGCAGATTCCAAGAGCCAGAAACCGCCTCGATACTTTAAAACTTAATCTGAAACTGCTCTTTTTCAAATGTACTGCTTTCATGTGGAATAGATACCATACCGCCAGCAGCGCTGTGAGCACCTGTCCCATAACGGTTGCTACTGCTGCTCCCATCATTCCCCACTGAAATCCAAAAATAAAAACCGGATCCAGGATAATATTGACAACTGCGCCTGCCAATGTAGAAACCATGGCAAACCGTGGGCTTCCATCAGATCGGATAACCGGATTCATCGCCTGCCCGAACATATAGAAAGGAATTCCTATCGAAATATAGAAGAAGTATTCCTTTGAATGCCGAAATGTCTCTTCATTTACTTTTCCACCAAACATAGTCAAAATCTGTTCCTGAAAAATCAGGTATACTGCTGTCAATATGATACTAATAATCAAACACAGCACAATTGCATTTCCTACACTTCGATGCGCGTTTTCTTCCTTCTTCTCTCCCAGACTGATACTAACAAATGCACAGCAGCCGTCTCCGATCATAACTGCCAGCGCCAGCGCCACTACCGTCAGTGGAAACACCACCGTATTCGCCGCATTGCCGTAGGAACCCAGATAACTGGCATTTGCAATGAATATCTGGTCTACGATATTATAAAGCGCCGCAACCAAAAGCGAAATAATACATGGGATAGAGTATTTTTTCATTAAAGTTCCTATTTTTTCCTGCACAAGAAAAGCATTTGCATTTTGTTTCTCCATTTTTTGTAAAACCTCCTTAAGAATTGCATAAAAAAAATGTGCGGCCAAAAGCTGGGTTTACGCCTCTGGCTACACACTATATTTATATTTTATATCATTTTTTTCATTTTTGCAAAAGGAAATTTTATCTTCTCTCCGCCGCACCTGCTGCCATCTGCAAAAAATACCGAATGACTCTGTCATCTTCCGTAAGTTCCGGATGGAATGCTGTCACAAGCTGATTTCCCTGCCTTGCTGCCACAATCCTTCCGCCGGTTTTTGCCAGGATTTCTACATGACTCCCTGTTTTCACAATATAAGGCGCACGGATAAATACCATGGGTATCTTTCCCAAAGTCCCAAATTCTTCTTCGGCACAGAAGCTTCCCAATTGTCTTCCATAAGCATTTCTTCTAACACAGATATCCATCGTGCCAAGATGAGAATTCCCTTCTTCCACCTCATTTGCAAGAAGAATCAGACCCGCACAGGTTCCAAGCACAGGCATGCCTGCATTTATTTTCTCGCGGATAGGCTCAAACAGCTCCAGATCACGAAGCAATTTTCCCATAACGGTACTTTCTCCTCCCGGTAAAATCAATGCATCAAACGGCCGCTTCAAATCCTTTTTCTGCCGTATCTCAAAATGTTCTGTTTTCTGTCTGTCAAGCATCTGCCCATGCTCTGCAAACGCTCCCTGCAAAGCTAAAACTGCCACTACCATCTTATTTCCCCCGCTCTGCCATAAGAAGCTCTATTTCCTGTTCATTAATTCCTACCATTGCCTCTCCCAAATCTGTGGAAAGCTCTGCAATTAGTTTTGCATCCGTATAATTCGTTACCGCCTTCACAATAGCCGCTGCTCTTTTTGCCGGGTCGCCGGATTTAAAGATTCCTGATCCTACGAATACACCTTCCGCCCCAAGCTGCATCATCAGAGCCGCATCCGCCGGAGTTGCAACTCCTCCCGCTGCAAAGTTCACTACCGGGAGCCTGCCATTTTCATGAACATATGTAAGCAGATCTACCGGAACCTGAAGTTGTTTCGCCGCTTCAAAAAGCTCATCATCCCGGAGATTCTGAATCTTTCGTATCTCCGCATTCATTGCCCTCATATGCCGTACAGCCTGCACAACATCCCCGGTTCCCGGTTCCCCCTTCGTACGTATCATAGAAGCGCCTTCTGCAATACGCCGGAGCGCTTCCCCTAGATCTCTCGCACCGCAGACAAATGGTACTTTAAATTTCGTCTTATCAATATGATAAATGTCATCCGCCGGTGACAGCACTTCACTTTCATCAATATAGTCAATCTCTATAGCTTCCAGTACCTGTGCCTCTACAAAGTGTCCAATGCGGCATTTTGCCATAACCGGAATGGAAACCGCTTCCTGAATCCCCCGGATCATCTTCGGATCACTCATCCGGGAAACCCCTCCTGCCGCCCGTATATCAGCCGGAATTCTTTCCAGCGCCATAACCGCACATGCCCCCGCCGCTTCTGCTATTTTCGCCTGTTCCGGCGTGGTGACATCCATAATAACACCGCCTTTTAACATCTGCGCCAACTGTTTATTTAATTCATATCTGCTTTCTTTCATTATTTTTATCCTCCTGTTTTTTATTTAGATTCCATTATACGCAAAAATGGATTGTTTTAAATATCCAGTTTATATAATTTTAACCATGCCAGATGCAGTTTCAGAATACTATTGATTTCATCTCCAATCTATCGTATGATTATACATGGGAGAAAATGGAACTGCCGCAGATACATTTGACGGCAGAATATAAGGGGAGTTTGAATTATGAAAGATTGCACCTACTATGACCTGCTTGGCATACCTATGGATGCGACAGACGAAGAAATTACCAATGCTAAGAATTTTCTGGTAAAACGTCTGCACCCGGATGCCAATACGAACAGCGGTCATGATACCACACTTTACATCCAGAATGTACTGGATGCTTACCGCATCCTGATTAACCCGACCAACAGACGGATTTACGATCGCCGTATCCGCAATCCAATCCGGCGAGAAGACCGGCCAGTCCATGGAAGCCGTCCTGCAGATAACGCGCCGCTTTCACCGAACTTTGCTCCATTCTGGGAAGCTGCTAACAAACTGAATGAACTGGTATGCCAAGGCAGTCAGATTCTAAAGCAAAAACGCTGGGGGAAGCAGGAGCTTTCATCTGAAAACCGCAATGAATTATCTCAGCTGGCTTCTGAAGCGCAGATACATATTCAAGTATTAGAATCCGGAGATATTCCGAAAAAATACTGGTTCTCTCATGCTATGAACTGGCTTCTTTTTCAATGGAGCCAGCACAGAGATCTGTCCTACGCCATGCTTTTTTCTATGTACGACAGTTATCTGGAACAGTGTAAATCGAATTTTGAAAGGAAAAAAATATTAAATCACACAGAATCATTTCTTACAACTTTAAATAAAATGATGAAATGACAAATACAGATAAAACTTGGATCTGCCGCATTAACTATTTAACGCGGCAGCCTTTTTTTATTCATGAACTTTCTTTGATTATAAAGAAACATCAGTAATGCCATCGTACAGATGACTCCATATCCGATCCAGCTCAGCCAGTCCGGAATCTGTCCAAATACCAAAAATCCCAGAAGCGCCGAAAAAATAATCTGAGAATAGTCATAAACAGAAATCTCCCTTGCCGGAGCGTAGGAATAGGCTGCTGTAATGCCGAACTGTCCGCCTGCGGCAGAAAGTCCCGCAAAAAGCAGGCTTACAAACTGACCCCCGCTCATTGTATGGTAATCAAACAGGAGAAAAGGCAAAGTAACGATGCAGGAAAATGCCGAAAAAAAGCATACAATGACCGGCCCTGCTTCTCCATGAAGGCTCAGTTTGCGCACAAATGTGTAGGCAATTCCGGCTCCCATCCCACCAGCCAGCCCTATCAGCGACGGGAGGAAATCCATATTAGAGAAAGTGGGCTTTATCACCAGCAGGCTCCCTAAAAATGCACCTGCTACGAATACTGCCTGAGGAACCGTAATTTTCTCTTTTAGCAAAAAGAAACTGAACAGCACAACAAAAAACGGAGACATTTTATTCAGCATAGAAGCGTCTGCCAGCACAAGATGATCCACTGCATAAAAATTACAGAGAATTCCAAGCGTCCCAAATGTGGAACGCAAAATGAGATCCTTCCGGTTTTCTTTCTTAACTGCAAAGGGAATGCCTTCCTTTTTCATAATAACAATTGCAAAGAAAAATGCCACCAGGTTTCGGAAGAAGCTTTTCTGCACCGATGGAATATCTCCCGCAAGACGTACAAACATATTCATCAGCGCAAAGCAAAACGCCGAACAGATAATAGAAAGAATTCCTTTGTATCTTTTCCTGTTTTCCGCCATCATAACATTCCTCCTTCTTCTGGCGTATCAATATCATAAAGCTCTTCTGCACTTTCCGCCTCTATATAAACGCATGGATGATTCCGTATAACTTTGCGTCCCCCTTCATCTCCTTTCAAAGCAAGAAGCTCCGGCATCAGCCGGGCGGAGAAAAGCGTCGGACTTCCGGGGGTGCTGCCATACCTTACGGAAGCCGTCTCAACACCAAAATCCGCTGCCGCAAGCAGCTTTTCAACGGTATATTCCGTAAGTCCCGGCTGATCTGCCACCACAAATACAAGAAAATCTTCTTCCGGAATATCTCCCACAGCATGAAGAGCTGCCTCAATGGTATAGGACATGCCTTTATAGCTGTCCGGGCTGTATACCACCTGCACGCCTCCCTTTTTTGCCTGTTCCAAAATTTCCCGGTACTGCGACACAACATACAAGATACAGTCAGAGCGTTTATAGCAGAGTTCTTCCAGCATATCCAACCCGTAACGGTATAAATGCTTCCCTCGATATACATGCAAAAGTTTATTTGTTCCAAAACGGCGGCTGTTGCCAGCCGCCAGATATATCATATGCTTATTCATCTTCTATCCCCATGAGAATTTTCTCCGGCGTAATAGGCAGCGTACGGTGCCACACACCTGTCGCATTATAAATTGCATGTGCCAGCGCCGGAGCCGGTGTATTAATAACAATCTCACCAATAGATTTGGCGCCAAACGGGCCGGTAGGCTCATAACTGGATTCAAATTCTACCTGCAGATGCCCCATATCCAGACGGGTAGGGATTTTATACTGCATAAAAGAATTCTCCAGGATCTTGCCGGATGCAGAATAGGTTACATTCTCATAAAGCGCCATTCCGATTCCCTGTACCAGCCCGCCTTCTGTCTGAATCCGCGCCAGATTCGGGTTAATAGGCGTCCCACAGTCCACCACTGCCGTGTAATTCAGTATCTCGACTTTCCCGGTTTCCTTATCCAGCTCAATTTCCACCATTCCTGCCATATAAGGCGGCGGCGATACCGGCGAGCATGTGGTTGCTGTAGTCTGAGCCGCCACATCATTAAACATCATAGATTTTGCCGCTATCTCTGCTCTGGATACAAAGCCATTCCCATCCAGCCTGCGCACACCATTTCCGGTAAATTCCACTTCATTTTCCTGACAGTCCATCATTCCTGCGGCAATCTTACACAGATTCCTTTTCAGCTTCTCACAGGCTTCCTCTACCGCCTTTCCGGTAAGATAAGTAGTGGAAGAAGCATAAGAACCTGAATCATAAGGCGAGGAATCCGTATCTGCGCCAAAAACTTCTATATCCTCTAATGGACATTCCATACATTCTGCCGCCATCTGCGCCAGAATCGTGTCGCAGCCTGTCCCCATATCAGCCGCACCGATAATCAGATTATAAAATCCTTCATCACCAAGCTTTATGGTAGCAGATCCCACATCTACTCCTGAAATACAAGAACCCTGCATAGCCAGGGCAACTCCTGCTGTCCTTACCTTCCCATTTCCCATATCCCTTACAGGATACTTTTCCTCCCATCGGAACAATTCTTTACAGCGTGCGATACAACGATCCAGGGCACAGGCATTTGCCATCTCTCCATAATAAGCCGGCATCATCATACCTTCCCGTACAATATTCTTCTCCCGAAGCACAAGCGGATCCATTTTCAATCGGTCAGCCAATTCATTCACTGCACTCTCCAATGCGAAAATCCCCTGGGTTGCACCATATCCACGGTAAGCCCCTGCCGCCTGCATATTGGTATAAACCACATCATAAGAAAAACGGTGCGCCTCCAGTCCACCTGTATAGAGGGGAATGGATTTGTGACCGGACAGTCCTACCGTCGTAGGACCATGCTCCCCAAAGGCTCCTGTATTGGACAAGGTATAAACGTCCAAGGCGCGGATTTTCCCCTCCTTTGATGCTCCCAGTTTCACATGCACTTCCATCTCATGGCGGGGACTCCCTGCCGTCTGGCACTCTTCTCTGGAATAAATCATCTTCGCCGGTCGTTTGGTCTTCCAAGTTACGAAGGCAGGATATACTTCCGCAACCACCGTCTGCTTAGCGCCAAAGCCTCCTCCGATCCGCGGCTTCTCCACACGAACCTTTGACTTCGGAATATCCAGTGCATTTGCAATAATACGGCGGCAGTGGAATACAATCTGTGTAGAACTGATTACATGAAGTCTTCCATAGCGATCTATTTCCGTATAAGTGCGGAAAGTCTCCATCATAGCCTGCTGACACGCCTTCACATGATACGTATGTTCAACAATCTCGTCACAATCCGCAAAAACAGCATCCACATCACCGCTTGAGGATTCTTCACTGGCACAGAGATTCCTCTGATTATCTGCTCCCACAGGACACAACGACTGCCAATTATCTTCTGGATGAACCAGAATCTTATGATCCTTCGCTGTCCGGAAATCCAGAACAGGCTCTAATACCTGATAAGTAACCTTAATCAGCTTAAGCGCCCGCTCCACTGCTTTTTCTGTCTCTCCTGCTACAATTGCAACTGCGTCTCCCACAAACCTGACTCTCTTATCCAGAAGAAGCCTATCATAAGGCGAGGGCTCAGGATAGGTCTGCCCTGCCATGGTAAAACGCTTCTGCGGCACATCTTTATACGTATAAATTCCCACGATTCCCGGAACCTTTAATGCAATCTCCGTCTTGATATCCTCTATCAACGCATGGGCATGAGGACTTCTGAGAACCTTTACCGACAATGCATCCGAAGGCGTAATATCGTCCATGTAGACAGGTTTTCCCAAAAGGAGCTGCATGGCATCCTTCTTGCGGACAGACCTGCCTACCGTTTTCAAATTCTCTTCCAAGCCTCTACACCCCTTTCTTCCAATTCAGATATGCACGGATGCCGCGAAGCTGTCCGTCATATCCGGAGCACCTGCATAAATTCCCTGCGAGATACGCTTTGATTTCATCATCAGAAGGATCCGGATTCTCCCGAAGAAGCGCAATCGTATTCATCACAAAGCCCGGATTACAGAAACCACACTGCTCTGCCCCCTGGTCTGCAATAAAGCCCACAAATTCTTCCGCTTCTTCCTGAAGCCCCTCTAATGTCTGGATTTTGTGCCCTGCTGCCCGCGCCGCAAGTACGCTGCAAGATAATACCGGAACGTCATCCATCAATACCGTACAGAGCCCGCAATTGGCAGTCTCACAGCCACGTTTCACAGAAAAACATCCCTGTGCCCTCACAAAATCTATCAGCAGCATATCTGCTGAAACTGCTGCCTGAATCTTCTTCCCATTTAAAGTCAATTCAATCTCCATCATCAGACCTCCTGCAATGCAAGTACGGCACGGCGCACCAGCACCTCACACAATTTTCTACGGTATGCAGCGCTGCCTCTCATATTTCCCGCAAACTCCGCCCTGGAAGCAATATCTGCGGCAAATGCGGCCGCCGATTCTGCTGTGTCCCCATGGGCAAGCAGATTCTTCTCATCCTCATAGACCTGCGCCAGTGCCGGACGTGCACCCACTACACAGCTATATCTGCCATCCAGAACGGATACAGCACAGGTAAGTACCGGAAAATCCGTCTCCGTATTCCTCATGGAGAGGTACACCGTTTTTCTGGATGTCTTCGGAATGATAATATACGTCAGAATATCCCGGTTTGTCCGTGAAAATCCTGCAAATTCCCGGATTTCCATCACACCTGCATGGTACAATTCCACTTTCGCATCCAACGCCATAAATAAAGTCATAACATCCGAAAAACCAAAGCGCCCATATATACTTCCACCTGCCGTTGCCAAATTGCGGAACTGCACACCTACAATATGCTTCACTGCTTCTGCCATCGCTCCCTGTGTCAAAGCATTTAACCCGGCATGATTCTCCAGCGTCCTTAAGGAAACCATGGCCCCAATCCGGTATTCTTCTTCCGACTCTTCAATCTGATCCAAGCCAAGATCACACAGATCAATCGCCGTTCCGGCATTTTTCTTCTGCATTTTCAGCCACAGCATGCCGCCGAGCACCACATTACTCTTTTTCTGGCACAACGTATATGCTTCTTCCAGACTCTGTGCCCGCACATATTGATTAAATGAAAGCATCTTTCCTTACCTCCGAATGTAATTAGGCTTCCTCTTTTGGAAGCAGAATATTCAGAATAATTGCCACAAATGCAGCAGGCACAATTCCTGAGCCGCCGAAAATCAAGGCAACAAAATCTGGAAGCCCTGCAAGAATTGCGCTATTTGCCCCGATTCCGTATCCAAGGCCAAGAGCCACCGACACAATCGTCATATTGCGGGCCGTCAACGGCTCTTTAGTAATCAGCTGGATACCACTCATTACGATAGAAGAGAACATAATAACTGCCGCTCCGCCAAGTACACACTGGGGCATAATTGATACCAGCGCTGCAAGCTTTGGCAGGAGTCCACAGAGAATCAGGAAAACTGCACCACAGCCCAATGCAAAACGGTTGACAATCTTCGTCATAGTAACGAGTCCTACATTCTGGCTGAAAGATGTATTCGGCAGCACACCAAAAAGGGCAGCGAAGGAAGAACCGATACCATCGCACATAACACCGCCTGCCAGTTCACTATCGCTGGCCTCTCTTCCCATACCGCCTTCCATACAGCCGGAAATATCTCCCACAGTCTCTACAGCAGTAACAATAAACATAATCATAACCGGAACAATAGCACGAAGGTCGAAGACCGGCTTTACAGGCATAATCTGCGGAACTGCAAACCATTTTGCCTGTGCCACCTTATCCCAGTTCAGCACCCATGCTTTTGTGTACTCTACGCCATCTGCATTTACAGCAGTAGTCGGAAGGATGAAAGACAGCACGCCACAGATAATATAGCCAATAATAATACCAATCAAAATACAGGAAGAACTTGTCAGTCCCTTTGTCCCGTGCTTAAGCACCAGGATGATAATCATAACAACCAGCGCAATCAGAAGATTTTCTGCAGAACCATAATCGTTCGCAGACGAACCGCCTCCGAAAGAGCCTACACCTACACTGATCAGAGACAGACCAATAGCCAAAACAACCGTCCCGGTCACAACCGCCGGGAAAAAGCGGCGCAATGGCTTTAAGAATGCTCCTAATACCGTCTCGAACAAACCTCCGATCAGACTGGCTCCCATAATCGCGCCATAAGCGACAACACCGCCACCCATTATATTCACAACACTCTGGAATACGCCAATAAAGCCGGAACTGGTTCCCATGATAATCGGCACCTTCCCTCCAATCGGCCCGATAGAATAAAGCTGCACCAAAGTAACAATTCCCGCTATCAACATCGCGTTCTGAAGAAGCGTCACCTGAACAGCTGCAAAATCTTCGGCACCGCATGCCGCTGTAATAATAAGAATCGGAGTAAGGTTCCCCACAAACATTGCTAAAACATGCTGAAGCCCCAACGGGATTGCCTGTTTCAGCGGAAGCTTTCCTTCAAATTGATACGGAGTACCCATAGCGGTCTCCGCCTTAGAATGATTTTCTCTCATAATTTCCTCCTTAGATAATTTTCTCCTTAAATAGTCAGCCTATTATAGCATAGAATCTATGACTTTTGCGACCCCTATTGCACATATTTATGAAGAAAACATGGAACGATAACCTCCAACACACTTCCCCCGATGCATCTTGCTTTATCTGATATGGTGAAACAATTCTTAAATTCTTCTTTTCGGGGATCAATATCCGCAATCTTAAATCCCACAGGAATCTCGCACCCTTCCCGCAGAAGCCCCCGCAGAAGCCCCGGTATAGTGGCAGTAACCGGAACACTGCCGCCATCTCTCTTCTCAATCCATCCAATCGGCTCTCCCTTCTCCACAATATCTCCTATCTTCCGGATGTTATGGAAAACTCCCTGTTCTGTCGAATGCATCACCCTTTCTTTGGCATAACCATCAATCCTTCCCGGAATTCCTGTGTTCGCAGCAGCCGATCCTGATCTTATAACTCTTCCCAGATTATGTCCCCGTTTCGTCTCAATCACCACATCCACATCTCTTCCTGCCTCAAATCCAGGCCCCAACGCCACAGTAAGAGGCGCCATCGCTCTATGCGTCCCCAGATTCTTTTTGGCAAGGATAGCATCCACCACCACCACAGGGCAAAGTTTCTGAATAGACATTCCTTCCGGGTCAACCAGAACCGGTACCTTTCTCTTTGCCAGAACATCCCATACCTTCTCACAATTGCTGATGCACACCGCCGTCATATCTTCTACAACAGCCTGTCCATCATAAACGGCCTCACTGACCGACACCTGGCGACGAATCGCTGCCGGATGTTCCGTCTCCAATACCAGCACCGGAAGCTCTGCCGACCAGAGCCGATGGATCGTGCCCGTTGCCAGATCACCTCCGCCCCGTACAACAATCAGCTTCTGTTCCATATCTCTGCACGCTCCCTTCCCAGAATATGTTCCGCATAAAAGCTAGTGAGGATTCCCTGGTACACTCTCTTTGCTTTCAGCATCTTCAGGATTTTCCTTCCGCTTCGGAGCCGCTCTTCGTCGTCACACTTGTTGAGAACTACGAAGTACTCCCTTCCGCCGACATTTTTCCGGGTTCCTTCTTCAGATGCAAGAATTTCCGCCAGCACTTCTTCCGTCAGCACTCTCTCCGGTTTCAGATGAAAATGTATCTCTGCCTCTTTTTCCCGAAAACAAGCTTCCCCTACCGTTCTAAAAAGAGCATCCATCCCCATAACACCAATGACAATATCACATTCATCAGGTATAACCGGTTCAAAATCTGCCGGCACCTTGCAAGGTTTCCCCTTTGCCCCATCTGCTTCAACCAGGACAACCTGCGCTATCTGCATATATTCCCGCAATTCTGCCTCCGTGAGTGCTTTTAATTTCCCATTCTCAGCTTCTTCACCCACCACTGCATACTGTCCCGCTTTCCAAAGCCTTTCTGCTTCCTCTGCACTTCGCGCCCAGATTCTCTTTTGGGGTTGATAAATATGGGTAGTGGTAGTCACCAGCACGCGGATTCCTCTTTTTGTATATTCTTCTGCCAGCGCATACATAAGCGTTGTCTTTCCTCCGGCGCCTACAAGGGCAATTCTATGTTCCTTTTCCTCAAGGAATGGCAGGGTTCCTTCTACCACCCTCATTCCTGTCCTTCCTCTCTGGCAAACGCTCCATGAACGCCGCCGGATTTATGCAGCAGCCGGATATCCGTAATCTCAATGTCCTTCTGTACTGCCTTACACATATCGTACACCGTCAGCGCTGCCACAGAGACAGCAGTAAGGGCTTCCATCTCTACCCCTGTTTTCCCATCACATTTAACGGACGCCCGGATTCTTATGCTATAATCCTTCTCCTCCAGGTGGAAATTCAGATCAATCCCCTGCAAAAAAATGGGATGACACATGGGAATCAATTCCCATGTCTTTTTCGCCCCCATGATTCCCGCAATCTGAGCCACTGTCAGTACGTCCCCTTTTTTCATCCCTCCACTCTGGATAAGCCGGAACGTCTCCCGGTTCACCTTGACACTGGCGGCTGCCACCGCAGTCCTGTGGGACACAGGCTTATCCCCTACATCTACCATCTTTGCCTTCCCCTGCTCATTAAAATGTGTAAAATCCCCCATTTTGCTTCTCCTTTTACATAACAAAGGTG
This sequence comes from Dorea acetigenes, assembly GCF_025567385.1. NCBI lineage: Bacteria > Bacillati > Bacillota > Clostridia > Lachnospirales > Lachnospiraceae > Dorea > Dorea acetigenes. Next base: position 57,433 of record NZ_JAOQJU010000008.1, on the reverse strand, counting down.
GGTATTTTATGCCCACCTAAAAAATTACCCCTATGAATCTTCCCGGAATGTAATGGTCTGCGCATCCGCATCCATCGCATCCACAATTGCCAGCGACTCTACCCGAAGTCCCTGTTCTCTCAGCTTCGCTCCGCCTTGCTGGAATCCTTTCTCAATTACAATCCCGATACCGACCACATTTGCATGAGCATCATGAATTAATTGTACAAGCCCCAATGCCGCACAGCCATTTGCCATAAAGTCATCAATAACCAGAATATTCTCCCCCGGCTTAATAAAACGGCTTGCCACGATTACCTCATACGTCCGCTTATGCGTAAAGGATTCTATCTGTGTCGACAACATCGTCCCGTCCAGATTGATGGACTGTGATTTTTTGGCAAATACCACCGGGCAGTCAAAATACTGTGCCACAACCGCCGCAATCCCAATGCCCGACGCTTCAATCGTAAGGATCCTGTCCACCTTCACATCCGCAAAGCGCCGCTTAAATTCCTTTCCAATCTCATTGAATAACTGAATATCCATCTGGTGATTTAAGAAATTATCAACCTTCAGAACATTTCCCGGCTTGATTATGCCGTCTTTCCGTATACGCTCTTTTAAAAGTTCCATGTCCTTTCTCTACTTCCTTCTTCCGTTTATTTGAACAAAATTATACCAGCTTCTGATTTTATTGTAAATAATTAAGAAGAGAAAACCACTAACAATCCTCTTTTAAAAGCAAAATATGATCCTGGGGAAACTGCAGATAATCCGGCATCCCCTTCTCTTTCATACGCTCCCACCTGTCACGCTGCAAAAACCAACAGATATCCTCCCTTCCTTCCTTCTCTTCTCCCTCAGGAGTGAGATAAAAATTCTTTTCAAATGGCAATTCTGCACTTCCGGCAACCTGCACCCTAATACAATTTTTCTTCCGTTCGCCCCAAATCGGGACAAATTCATGCGCCCGAAAACCAATCTTCGTAACATCTTCTTCTATTGTCTCTGCTACTTCCAACTCGATTCCCCAGTCAAGCGCCTGCAGCCTGTGTGCATCCAGTCTCTGTATTCTTGAAAAATTCTTACATCCTGTCAAACGTGCGGCTGCCTTTTTCCCAGGATTCCTGAATAATACCCGGGTCTCTCCGAACGCCACTGTCATCCCCTGATCCATAATCAGAAGGTCCTCACTAAACCGGTAAATTTCATCTCTGTCGTGGGATACCATAATCGCAGTGCCTCCGTACCCCTTAAGCATCTCCATCATCTCCTGCTGTAAACGATCCCTTAAGAACATATCCAGCGCCGAAAATGGTTCATCCAGCAAAATCACATCCGGTTCATATGCCATAATCCTTGCAAGGGCAGCCCTCTGCTGCTGTCCGCCAGATAATTCTCCGGGAAGACGCTTCTCCAGCCCTTCCAGATGGAACCTGCATACCATCTCCCGAACCCTCTCTTTTTTCTCCCGCTTCGTTCCCTTCAGACCGGCAGCTATATTTCTTTCCACTGTCATCGTGGGAAACAAAGCATAATTCTGAAACAAATATCCAATCTTACGCTTCTGCGGCGGGACATTCACTTTCTGCCCGGAATGGAAAACAACTGTATCATTTATAAGAATCGTCCCCTCATCCGGTGTCTCGATCCCCGCAATACTTTTCAGCGTCAGGCTTTTCCCACAACCGGACGCTCCAAGGATTCCTATACGGGACGCTCCGCTCCGGAACCGGACATCCAACCGGAAATCTCCCAGTACTTTTTTTATATCAACCGATAATCCCATTTTCTTTTACCATCTCTTTACATTCTTCATCTTCCTGCCGGACAGCAGGTTCATTAAGACGATAATCACAAATGCAATCAAAATAACCACCGCAACCCAGATTCCCGCCGTCAGGTAATCGCCATCCTGTATGACCATGGCAATCTTCTGGGAAATCGTTCCCGTCTTTCCCGGAATATTCCCCGCAAGCATAGACGTAGCTCCATATTCTCCCAATGCACGGGCAAAGGTTAAAATGGTACCAGAAACAATCCCCGGTCCTGCCGATGGCACAACTACCGTCCAGAAAATCCGGGATTCCGACATACCAAGGGTTCTTCCTGCATAAACCAGATTCACATCCACCTGCTCAAACGCCGCTCTGGCATTACGGTACATCAGCGGAAATGCAATAACTGTCGCCGCAATCACGCAGCCCAGCCAGGTCTGAACCACCTTAATATCAAATTCTTCATATAACAAAATACCCAGTGGCCGCCGCCTGCTAAAAAGAAGCAGCAAAAAGAACCCTGCCACCGTCGGCGGCAAAACCATAGGAAGTGTAAGCAGACCATCAAAGAACGCTTTCCTTCCCGGCGCCATCTTTATCACCTTTCTGGCAGCGAAGATTCCCAAGAAAAAAGAAAAGAAAGTCGCAGTCACCCCTGTTTTCAATGATATAATCAATGGGCTCCAGTCCAAATCCTTCAGTATATCTACAACCATTTCCATATCCATCACTCTATCTTTACTCTACATCTGTGTCAAAATAATATGCGTCAAATACCGCCTTCGCCTCGTCAGATAAAATAAATTGCAGAAAATCCTCCGCCGCTTCTATCTGGGCATCATCCGCTTCTTCATTGACAACACGAGCAATAGGATAGATCACATCCCCTGTCAGATCATAGCTTACTGTTTCCAGAATCTCCAGGTCATCTTCATATCCATAGGTATCCGAATAATAAGTCGTTCCCACCTCGCAGGAACCCTCCACTACTGCAGTCAACACCTTACTCACATTATCCTGCTCACTGATTTCTACCCCTCCAAGGGCTTCTGAAACCTGCTGCGTCGTAATAGTTGATACATCTTCCACACTTTCTAATTTACCCAAATTTACCAACGCCTGTCTCGTGTATTTCCCCACCGGCACACTTCCGCCTGCCAATGCAATACTCCGGGCGTTCTCAAGATTCTCAAGCCCTGTCACAGCAGTCCCACTATCCTTTAAGGTCACCACAACAACCTGGTTATTCACCACATTTGCCCTTGTACCATCCTCCACAAGGCCATCTGCTTCCAGCTGATCCATCTGCTTCTGTGCTGCTGAGAAGAAAATATCACACTCATAACCTTCCTCAATCTGGGTTAAAAGTGTGCCGGAACTGTCTGCGTTAAAAGTAATCTTTACTTCCGGATGCTCCTCATTGTACATCTCGGCAAGTTCCGTCATAACCGTGTTGAGACTTGCCGCAATAAATACCTGTATCTCCGTCTCTTCCGCCTTATCCTCTCCGGTTTCCGGATTTTCTGCATCTTTCTCAGCGGCACTTCCTGCACATCCGACAAGCAAAGCTCCTGTCAACACTACTGCCAATAAGCTGCTCACAATTTTTCTTATCATCTGTCTTTTCCTCTTTTCTTTATTTTTTATGGTTACTGCCACAGTCTGCAGCATCTCCCAAAAGAATCTGTATGCCATGCTCCAGATAGGGCAGAACATATTCCAAACTCTCTTTTACTGCTTTTTCACTTCCCGGCAAATTAACAATCACCGTCTTATTCCGAATAACAGACACTCCCCGCCCCAGCATGGCTCTGCCGGTAACAGAAAGGGAATACATACGGATTGCATCAGCAATTCCCGGTGCATTTCTCGTGGCAACAGCAAGAGTAGCTTCCGGCGTCCGGTCCCGCTCAGCAAACCCGGTTCCTCCTGTGGTAAGAATCAGATTCACCTGTCTTTGATCTGCAAGGCGAACCAGCTCCCTTTCGATCCTCTCCTGATCATCCGCGAGAAGGATTCTCTCTATCACACGGTATCCCGCTGCCTCTGCCATCTTACAGATTAATGGTCCGCTGGTATCCTCCCTCTCACCTTTTGCCCCCTTATCACTTAAAGTCATTACTGCAGCCGTATAGCGGTTATCTGCCCGTTCTATCATCTGCATTTCATCTCCCACAGATAGAATTCCTCCATGAACCACCCGGGCAAATACTCCCTGCGTCGGCATAATGCATTCACCCATTTTCTGATAAATCTGACAATGGTTATGACATTCCTTTCCAATCTGCGTCATCTCCAAAACCACCTCTCCGCACTGGAAAGTCGTTCCCACTGGGAGACTGCCAAAATCAAATCCTTCCACCACCAGATTTTCACCAAAGGCTCCGGGAGTGACTTCCGCTCCTTTTCGGTTGAACTCTTCAATTTTTTCTGCCGACAAAAGGCTTACCTGCCTGTGCCAATTTCCTGCATGGGCATCCGTCAGAATTCCAAAATCTTCTTTCAATTCAGCAGATCCCACATTGGTTTTTTGTATTCCCCGTCTGTCACTGGTACAGACCGCTTTCACAATACCCATCTTATCCTCCAATCCCTGCCATCTTCCGTTTCTCCGGCGTGCCTTCTTTCATCTTACCGGCAAAACCATGGCATCTTGGCTTCGCGTAAATACTGTCTCTTAATTTTTTCTCAATCTCTGCATCATCCATCCCTCTGCGCATAGCCTCTTTGATATTTATCCTGCCTTCGTAACTCAGGCAGGGCTTCAAAAGTCCGTCTGCTGTTAATCGGATACGGTTACAATTCTCACAAAAACTATGGCTGACAGCACTGATAAATCCCACTCTTCCCCGAAATCCTTCCAGCCGGTAATATACGGCCGGTCCGTTTCCGGAAACATCTCCATCCAGCTCCATAGAACCATATTTCATTTCCAGGATCTTCGTAATTTCTTCCTGCGAAACGCCGGTACAAGCTTTTCCCAATCCAACCGGCATCATCTCAATAAACCGGACAGCTACCGGATACTTCTTTGCCAATGCCGCAATGGCGGGAAGCTCATCTTCATTAAATCCTTTCATGGGAACACAATTAATCTTCACAGGAATATCTGATAACAACGCATTCCTGATACCATCCCTCACCTGGAAAAACGCATCTTTTCCCGTAAGCTTTCTGAAACGCTCCGGCTGCAGCGTATCTAGGCTGATATTAATTCCCGAAACACCTGTTTTCTTCAATTCGGGCAGATACTTCCCAAGCAGAAATCCATTGGTAGTAAGGGTCACGGCTTCCATTCCCGAAATCTCTCGGATTTCCTTTATCAGCCCGCAGACTCCTTTCCGTACCAACGGTTCTCCACCTGTAATCTTCACTTTCTTTATGCCGGTCCTTACCGCAATCTTCATAAAACGCAGAATCTCTTCATAGGTCATAATTTCACTATGAGGAAAAAGCGCCGTTCCTTCTTCCGGCATACAATATCTGCAGCGAAAGTTACAGCGGTCTGTCACTGATATTCTGATATAATCAATCTCTCTCTGATACTGGTCTTCCATCTATTCTTTTCTCTTCCTTTACCTGCTATAGCATTTCCATCAAAACCTCAATTACGCCGCCACAGACCATACCTTCTTCTTCCGCCTCTTCTCCGGTCATGTCCACACGGCACAGCTCCGGCTCAGTATCCATTCTTCTTATCTTAAGTAAAGCTTTGCGGTATATATCCGCCTCCGCACATCCTCCGCCAATCGTTCCCACACAGTGTCCATCCGGCAAAACCAGCATTTTCGTCCCCATCTTCCTGGGAGCTGATCCCTTTCTCCCAACGATGGTAACCATCACTCCCGTATTTTCTGCACACCCACATTCTTTTCCGTCCACAGATGCATTTTTCTCACAGACTACCTGCATAATCTCTCTGGTATAGCCACTGTCCCGCCTGTTTTTATTCTTCACTTCAATAATCTCAGCCATAATCGCAACTGCAATTTCTTCCGGCGTCTCGGCTCCAATCGCAAGCCCAATGGGTGTGTACACCCGGTCTATGACTTCCCGGCAGGCTCCCTCTGCAATCACAGCTTCTTTCACCAATTTTACACGTTTCCTGCTGCCAATCATCCCTATATATGCATGCTTCTTCCCGGCAATCTGTGCCAGACAGGTCTGATCATAGCGATGTCCTCTTGTCACAATAATAAAATAGGTATCCTCGTCCCCTTCTATCCTGGACAACCCTTCTTTAAATGGTTCACAATAAACCCGGGAAGCCCCGGCACGCCTGGCGTTGTCTGCAAATTGAGGGCGATCCTCCAGCACCGTCACATGGAAACCAAGCATAATTCCCATTTGAATCACAGGAACCGATACATGTCCGCCTCCGCAGATCACCATTTTTTTCTCTTTCCCCAGAATTTCACTAAATACAGTCCGCCCGCTTACGATGACCTTTCCACTTTCTTTTATTCTTCCTATTTCAGCCCGGTTCTCTGAAAAAAAACCGTTTTTCACCGACTCCCATTTAATTCTCTCGCCGGATACCAGCGCTTTCTCACCGAACGGCTTTCCGTCAAGCACTGTCAAAACCATATTCCGGTGATTTGAATCTGCATTTTTTATAGCATGATATAATTCCAGCATTTCATTCTCCTTCTATTTTCCAAATCCACAATTCGGGAAGGTACATACCGGACAGGACAGGCAGAGTCCCCCCTCTCCCAGTATATCCAAATCTTTTTTTTCGAGAATTTCTCCTGCCATCACCCTTGGCAGCACCAAATCAAAAATGGTCCTCCTTGCGTACATCACACATCCCGGAAGTCCCATAACGGGAATTCGATCTTCTCCATAATATGCCAGAAGGAACATGGCTCCCGGCAGCACCGGTGCCCCATAGCTCACAATCTCAGCACCGGTATTACGGATTGCCAAAGGCGTCCTGTCATCAGGATCCACACTCATTCCTCCTGTACACAGGATCAGATCCGCCCCCTGCCCTAATAACTTCTGTATACATTCTGTAATACGTTCCGGTTGATCGTCGCTGATCTCTTTACCAACAATATCCACCTGGTATTCTGCCAGCTTTTCTTCTATAACCGGAGAAAATGTATCCCGGATCCTTCCATGAAATACCTCATTTCCTGTAATAACCAGACCAGCCCTTTTCTTGATAAATGGAAGGATCCCAAAAACAGGCACCCCTCCTCCCACTTTCTTTGCATGTTCCATTTTTTCTGCTTCAATCACCAACGGGATAATCCGGGTTCCTGCTATCTTATCTCCTGCCTTCACCGGGAAATTCCCATGACGGCTGGCAATCATCATTTCTCCCAGAGAATTTATCCGGTTCAGCTTCTCTGTATCCACCTTCAGCAGTCCATCACAATCAGCAATCAGTTCAATCTTACCTTCTTTGATTTCAGACGGATGCATAAATGTATTTCCGCAGATATCATAAAGAATCTGCGCAGCCTCGTCTTCGTGCAGCATACCTTCTTCTTTCTCCCAAATATACAGATGATCTTTTCCCACAGACAAAAGCACCGGTATATCCTTTTCTGTCACCACATGCCCCTTTCGGAATACAGCATCCTTTGTAACACCTTTTATAATCTGCGTAATATCATGGCAGAGTACTTGCCCCACCGCATCTTCTGTTCTCACCAGCTTCATTTTCATCATTCCCTTCTATAATCAGAAAAATCCCCATTCTTGTTTATTATATCAGTGCCTCACACTTTTTTAAGTTGTCAAAACAACTTTTTACGCAAAAACTCCTGCCACATCTATCCAGTGGCAGGAGCCTTCTTCAAAAATAAATTTAATATAAAACAAAATGATTCTTTCGCACGGTCAGTAACCCTTCTTTTTCCATTTTCTTTAGTTCATGGGACAGCACGCTTCTGTTTAACCCCAGATAGCTTGCCAGTTGTTCCCGGTTGAAATCAATATCGAAAGCATCACTTTGATAACGGAGACTCTGGATTTTTAAATATTTTTCTATCTTTTCCCGTACACTTCTTGATGAAAGGATCTCTATCTTGCGGTATTTACGGATATCTTCATTGGCAAGAAAAGTGACAATACGCTGATAGAGGGAAATCCTGTCCGTCTCCTGCAAAACCCCTGCCTCTTCAATGTATCTGACCGGAAACCAGTAAATTACTGACGGCTGCAATGCATAAAGTGTATATGGACTGGTTTTTTTTATACTAACAGCCACCTCCAGCCCCACCATGTACGACCTCTGAAGCTTTTGCATCATTTGCTCCGTCCCGTCAGGATAGTATTGTACCTTACAGACCTCACCAGAAAGGAGGATTCCAATTTCTCGAATTTCATCTCCCTCTGACAAAATCATCTCCTTTTTCTGATACTCCTTCGTCTTTCCTTTCAACAGTCTGATAATATTTTCTGCCTTTTCACTGTCCATTCCTTGAAACAAATGGCAGGAAAACAAGCCTTTATGCAGCTCCATTATCCACGCTCCGTTCTTTCATTATAAATCAAACAGGGACAGCTGATTACTCTCCGGGATACCTTCAAACAGTCCCAATTCATTCATCAAATCAATGACTGTCTTACTTACCTTCGTCCGCTGCCTGAAATCATCCCTGGAAAGATAGGGGCCGTCCGCAGACGCCGCCTCAACAGCTTCTGCAGCTTTATCTCCCATCCCTTCAATACTGGAAAAAGGCGGCATTAATTTACCGTCGATAATCAGAAATTTTGTAGCTTTCGCTTTGTACAGGTCAATGGGAACGAATTCCAGTCCCCTGGCGTACATTTCCTGTACGATCTTCATGTCCTTCAGTGTATCCTGTTCCTTTTTACTGAGAGTATTAGAGCGCCGTTTATAATCATTGATATAATAATTCAGCTGTTCTTTGCCCCGGCACATCAATTCATAGGAAAATGCATCTGCACGGATTCCGAAATAGGCCGCATAGTAGGCAAGCGGATAATTAATCTTACAGTAGGCAATCCGATATGCCATCATAACATACGCTGCCGCATGTGCCTTAGGGAACATGTACTTAATCTGCTCGCAGGACCAGACATACCAGTCCGGCACATCGTGCGCCGCCATATCTTTTTTAAATTCCGGCCACTCCTTACATTTCCCTTTTGCCACCGCTCCTTTTCGAACACGCTCCATAATCGTAAAGGATTCTTCACTGTCTAATCCTTTATTAATAAGGTAGGTCATAATATCATCACGGGTACAAATGCAGCTTGAAATAGTAGCCTTGCCGCTTCGTATCAGTTCCTGGGCATTGTTAAGCCACACATCTGTCCCATGCGACAGCCCGGAAATACGAATCAGGTCTGACAAAGACTGCGGCTTTGTGTCCACCACCATCTGAATAACAAAGTCCGTGCCAAACTCCGGGATTCCAAGGCAGCCCACCGGGCAGCCGTCAATATCGGAGGGTTTAATTCCCAACGCCTCCGTACTCTGGAATAAAGACATCACACCCCTGTCATCCAGCGGTATCTTCGTAGCGTCAAAACGATTGTCCGTCTCGTTGTATTCATTCTCCATCGCAGGCGAACTGATATATTCCTCCAGTGTCTTAATCATCGTCGGATCATCATGCCCCAAAATATCAAGCTTTAACAGGTTATGGTCAATGGAGTGATAATCAAAATGGGTAGTGACAATATCCGTAGACATGTCATTTGCCGGATGCTGCACCGGAGTAAAAGAATTAATATCTTCCCCCAGCGGGAGCACGATGATACCTCCCGGATGCTGCCCCGTACTCCTGCGGATACCCGTACATCCCTGCACAATCCGATTGATCTCACAGACCCGTTTCCTGGTTCCACGCTCTTCATAATAATTCTTCACGAAACCAAATGCCGTCTTATCCGCCAGCGTACCGATGGTTCCTGCACGGTAAGTCTGTCCGTCACCAAAAATAACTTCTGTATATTTATGAGCATTACTCTGATAGTCGCCCGAAAAATTAAGGTCAATATCCGGCTCTTTATTTCCTTTAAATCCAAGGAATGTCTCAAAGGGAATATCGAATCCATCCTTTACCAGCTTCTCCCCACAGACCGGACATAATTTATCCGGCATGTCCCAGCCGCACCCTCCGGCAAATGCCTTTACCTCCTCCGAATCAAAATCACTATAATGGCATTTCTTACAATAATAATGGGGACTTAAAGGATTGACCTCCGTAATACCTGCCATCGTCGCAACAAAAGAAGAGCCGACAGAACCACGGGAACCAACCAGATATCCATCCTCATTCGACTTCCACACCAGCTTTTGGGCTATGATATACATCACGGCAAATCCATTGGAAATGATGGAATTCAGCTCACGTTCCAGACGTTCTGTCACCACCTCCGGCAATTCTTCGCCATACATCTCATGAGCCCGGTTATAGCAGATATCCCGCAGCATGGTGTCCGAATCCGGAATGACCGGAGGACACTTATCAGGACGTACCGGCGAAATTTTCTCTACCCATCCGGCAATCATATTGGGGTTTTCAATTACCACCTCATGAGCCTTCGCTGAACCTAAATATTCAAATTCTTCCAACATTTCTTCCGTGGTTCTAAGATAAAGAGGCGCCTGCTCATCCGCGTCAGAAAAGCCCTTTCCCGCCATAATAATCCGGCGGTAGACTTCATCTTCCGGGTCCAGAAAATGCACGTCACAGGTAGCGACCACAGGCTTATTAAACTTCTCTCCCAACTCAATAATCTTTCGATTCAGATCTCTTAAATCTTCTTCACTTTGTACCTTTGTAATCCGGTCACTAGCTATCATAAACCGATTGTTCCCAATAGGCTGAATCTCCAGATAATCGTAATACTCTACAATCCGTGCAATTCGTTCCTCTGACCTGTCATTTAAAAGTGCCTGGAAAAGCTCTCCTGCCTCGCAGGCGCTTCCCAGTATCAGCCCTTCTCTATATTTGGAGAATTCACTTTTTGGTATCCTGGGCTGCCGCCCAAAATACTCAATATGCGATTTGGATATCAGTGTATAAAGATTCGTCCTCCCAATATCATTTCTCGCAAGGATAATAGCATGATAAGACGGAAGTTTACGGATCGCATCTGCATTGTGCGCCCCGAATCGGTTCATCTCTTTTAATGTAAAAACATCCCTTTCTTCCAGCATCCTGACAAACTTCACAAAAATCTCCGCCGTCGCTCCCGCATCATCTACCGCACGGTGATGATTCTCCAGCGATATATTCAGTGCCTTCGCAACAATATTCAGCTTATATTTAGACAGAGTGGGAAGCAGGATTCTTGCAAGCGCCACCGTATCAACAGATGTAAAATCCGGCTGTATATCCTGATACCTGCAATTCTGCTCTATAAAGCCCACATCAAACCCCGCATTGTGTGCAACCAGCGCCGCCCCATCAATAAATTCCAGAAATTCCGGGAGAACCTCTTCAATCGTCGGCGCATTCATCACCATCTCATCCGTAATACTGGTAAGCCTGGTAATTTCAAAAGGAATCGGCACTTTCGGATTTACAAAGGTACTGAACTTATCCGTAATCTTTCCTTCTTCCACCTTTACCGCGCCGATTTCAATAATCTTATCCTTTACAGGACTAAAACCCGTAGTCTCCAAATCAAATACCACATAAGTATCACGAAGCTTCTGGCCTTTTTCATTAACTGCAACATCCTTCAAATCATCAACCAGATATGCTTCTACACCATAAATAATCTTAAAGGAATCCTCCTTCTCCAACCGTTCAATGTAATGGTTAGCGTCTGTGAAACCTTGTACGACGCCATGATCCGTAATGGCAATTGCCGGGTGTCCCCAATCATGCGCCCGCTCTACAATCTTCGTCACATCAGAGACGCCATCCATATCACTCATTTTGGTATGACAGTGAAGTTCTACCCTCTTCTCCACCGATTTGTCTTCCCGTACTGCCGTAAAATCCTTAATTTTCTTAATGCCATTCACAGAACCTATGGTAAGCTCTCCGTCATATCTGTCAATCGTCGTGACCCCTTTGATTTTCAGAAAAGCACCCGGCTTAATCTCTGCCAGCATCTCTGGCAGCATCTCATTTTTCACAAACATTTTCACCATAATGGTATCGGTAAAATCCGTCACCGCATACATGAGAATGGTTTTTTCTCCCCGGATTTCCCTGGTCTCAAAACTAATCACCTTACCACGGATTGTAATCTCACCCATCTCACCGGCTACGCTTTCCAGCTCAATCGCTGCATCATCAAAATCTCTTCCGAAAATCATATTTGGATCATCTGACTTGCGATAATAAGAGCCTCCACTTCTTCCCTGGAAGCTTCCCCCCTGTTTCTGCGGATTCCCCTGCTTCTGCGAACCGGCCGCCGTTTTAGAGTGTTCCTGATTTCCAGAGGAACCAGCTATTTCTCCCACCGCTGAAGCTTTGCTCTTACTCTTTTCTTTCCGGGCAGCAGACGTCTTTCCTTCTTCTTCTCCATTTTCTTTCTGAAGTTTTTTCTCAGCATGGAGGGCATTGCTGCGCTCAACAATTGCCTCTACCTCCTGCCTTAACCGCAGCTCGTTATATTTCAGCTTACTTTCTCCCATTCTTTCATAAACTACCCGAACCTCTACAGGCAAATGGAACCGTTCATGGAAAATATGCCGAAGCAGTCCTACAACAGAATCTTTCTTTCCCTCTGCTACTACAGTATCCTGAAGCTTCAGACACAGAACATTCTCTTCTTCAAAAGAATACTTCGCCGTCTGGAGCATATTCTTTTCTACTACACTTTTCTGCTCTGCTTCCAGGAGAATACTGTCGAAATATTCATTCATCAGATTTTCCGGCGTATATAGCTCCGACAATTCATAGTCCTCCAGAATCTGCGCCTGAATCCTGGTTCTGGCAAAAAGCTGTTCCTTAAGCATCTTCTCTGTTTCATAGATATATTTCTTCTGTATCAGATGCCGGCTGAAAATATGTACCCGCACATAATCCCTGGCGGAATTGGTGGTCACCTTCCTGACCTCAACTCCTGAAAACATCATTTTAATGCCTTCATTCACTTTTAAAGTTGGAAATACTTCAAAAAACGGTTTACTCATTCCAGTGTAACAACTCCTGTCTCAACGTATCCAATAATTCTTCTTCCTTTACTTTCTTAACAACTTCTCCTTTTTTTATCAGAAGTCCTTCGCCGATTCCGCCCGCAATGCCAATGTCCGCTTCCCTTGCCTCTCCCGGACCATTTACCACGCATCCCATAACCGCAACTTTCACATCAAGCGGAATATCCTTCACCATATCCTCCACCTGGTTCGCAAGCCCGATCAAATCAATCTTCGTACGTCCGCAAGTAGGACAAGACACAATCTCAATGCCTCCCTTGCGAAGTCCCAATGTCTTTAAAATTAATTTCGCAGACTTAATCTCTTCCACCGGATCTCCGGTCAAGGAGACACGGATTGTATCCCCGATTCCCTGATAAAGAATAATGCCAAGACCGACAGACGATTTAATATTACCGGACAACAGTGTGCCGGATTCCGTAATCCCTACGTGCAGCGGATACGGACACTCCTTCGCAATCAACTCGTGAGCTTTCACACCCATCAGTACATCAGAGGACTTAATACTAACCACCAGATTGTCATACCCCATCTCTTCTATCAAATGTACTTTATCCAGCGCGCTCTCTACAATCCCCTCTGCCGTAACTCCACCGTATTTCTCCACAAGATTTTTCTCCAAAGAACCGCTGTTCACCCCCACACGAATCGGGACTCCATACTCCTTCGCCTTATCAACCACAGCCTGAACCCTGTCTCTGCCGCCAATATTGCCTGGGTTAATCCGAATCTTATCCGCCCCATTTTCAATTGCCGCGATTGCCAGCCTGTAATCAAAATGAATATCGGCTACCAACGGAATATGAATCTGTTTCTTAATCTGCTTTATTGCTTCTGCCGCCTCCATCGTCGGCACAGCGCAGCGGATAATCTCACATCCTGCTGCCTCTAATTTCAGAATCTGCTCCACCGTACTTTCTGCATCTTCTGTTTTCGTATTTGTCATAGACTGAATAGCAACCGGATTTCCGCCGCCAATCCACACATTACCGATTTTTACCTTCTTTGTCTCCTCTCTTGTCATAAGAACCTCCTTTTAAAAAAGAGCGTTGCAAAGCATTGCAACAGCTCTTATCTCTTAATAAATACCATCTGTTCACCATACTCACGTTCTGTAAGTGTCAATCGCTCATGATCCACGCTGTAATCGAAAGTGGTGATAACGGAGCTGAGAGCATTCTCCAGCATTTCCTCCGTATATTCTCCATCCGAATCCTTCACTGCTTTCTTAATAGCATCCGGATCTTCACTAATTGTCAGCGTCTTCCCGTCCTTATCGATTGTATACTTCACTTTCAGCTCTATATCACTATCCTCCAGTACTTCTGACATGTCAACTACCATAGAATTATTACTTCTGATTTTTAAATTCAGGCCGCTGTCTTCTCCCACCCAATTTCCTTCCAGTGGATTAGACGTGAAGAGTCTTGTCAGGAAAAAAATTGCTATTACCACAATTAAAATAGAAGAGATAATCATAACAATTCTCCATATCCGACTTCTCTTTACCTCATCATTCTTTGCTATTAACATCCGCTCAATCCTCTCTATTTTGTTTCTCATTAAATTATAGGTGGTTTAATGGCCTGTGTCAACGGGGTATCTCTATGTTTCATTTTGCGACATAGTGGCAACATTTTGTTGAGATTGGGCACTTTTACCTCTTACTTCATGCAGAACTGGTAGAATATGGTAACAATACAAAGGAGGAAGCGGTATGTCATTTTCCGAAAAGCTAAAGAATCTTCGGGCAGAAAACAATATGACTCAGCAGATGCTTGCTGACCGTATGAATCTCGCCAGAACAACCATTACCGGATATGAGACAAAAAACAGACAGCCCTCACACGAAAAACTGACTGCCATGGCAGATATTTTTGGTGTGACTGTCGATTACCTGATTGACGACAGAGAATCAGATCCTGCATCAGCCAATTCTTCTGATACCCCGCGCAGGAATTCCAGTGACATACAGCTTCTGGAAATTTATCACGGTCTCTCGCCAAAATCGAAAGCAGAACTCTTAAGATATGCACAACTTTTAGAACTTTGGGAGGCATATAAAAATCAGTAGAAATAAACGAAAGGCTGCCTGAATGCAGCCTTTTTTCGTTCTATTTTACAAACCGATGATAAATATAATCATTTGCCTCCTGTTCCTGACTGTCATCAAGAGGCGCCAAATCAGCTTCCCCGTATTTACGTTCCAGCGCCCTTGCAATCAACCAGTCACAAACCTGCGGATTCTTTGGCAAAAGCGGTCCATGAAGATAGGTACCGATAACATTTTTATATACGACTCCCTCATATCCGCTTTTTCCGTCATTCCCTGAACCATATAAAACTTTTCCAAAAGGCTGGTTTTCACCAATATACGTCCTGCCTCCATGATTTTCAAACCCGACCACAGGCATAGCAACTAATTCACTCTGAAGGACAATATTATCGATCAGCCTTCCTTCTTCCTGCTCTGTATAAATATCTACCAGTTCAAGACCTTCCATCACTCCATCTTCAGTCTTATAATAATTGCCCAGAAGCTGATAGCCTCCACACACGGCAATCACCACACCATTGTCTTCCACATATGCTTTAAAATCCTTTTGAATCTCTTTTAGCTTCTGACACACAATCATCTGCTCTCTGTCAGAGCCTCCACCCAGGAGCACAATATCCAGCTTTGCAAAATCAATTTCATCCTTCAATTCAAACTCTATTGTCTCTGCCTCAATCCCACGCCATTTACATCGCTGCATCAAACAAGCAATATTTCCCCTGTCTCCGTAAAGGTTCAAAAGATCAGGATATAAATGCCCTATCGTTATCTTACGCTCCATCACTTCTGTCCCTCCAATCGTTTCAGCACGTTCCTGGTGCTAAAAAGCGCCGTATAATTTACCAATACATACAGATTCCCACACCCATTTTCCACACGCTCACAGATTGCCTTCTCCACATCAGCTTCCAGCATAGAAGGAATATCCACATACTTCAGCCTAAGCCGCATATCCTGGCATCGGATACCGCTGACTACAATGGAATGAACATTTGCCTCTTTGAACCGGTCGAAATCTACATCCCACAGCCAGGATACATCCGTGCCGTCCTGAGCATTGTCATTAATCACAATTATCAAATCCTTCCGGGTATCATCCTGCATAACCGCAGAAATATTCTGATTAAAGCCTGCCGGGTTCTTGGCAAGGTTCAGAATAATCTTCGTATCCCGAATCACAAACTGTTCCATACGTCCATTTTCAGGATTAAAGTCTGCAAGCATCTCATTAAAATGCACAGGCTCAATACCTGCTGCCCTTACCGCCGCATAAGCTGCCAGGATATTATATACATTATAGAATCCTTTATAATTTGCTGTAATCCTTCTGCCCTCCACTGTAAAAGAAAGCCGTTCCCCCACTTCAATCTCAGAAGCGTTAAACAAAATCTCCGGCCGCTTAAAATCACAGCCTGTACATGCATAATCACCAAGCTGGCTGTAATGATAGAATTTATATTCCAGAGGCGCGCCACATTTCTTGCAGAAGCGTCCCTCGCGAATTTCGTGAGAATCCTTATCATCCATCACCTTCTCACTAATACCATAGGTGAGAAACGGATTGCCTGCATCCATTGCCAGAAACGCAGAAAGCGCATCATCCCCATTTACAATCACTTTCATATCCGGTGCGCTCTCCATCACCTCTTTTAAAATGTTCATCGTAATATCTATTTCACCATACCTGTCAAGCTGATCCCGGAACAGATTCGTAAGCACCATATAATCCGGTTTAAAATACGGAAACACCCTTCTGGTAGATGCCTCATCTATCTCTATGCAGGCACAATCCGCCTTCAAATTGCCGTTTAACCCTGCTCCCAGGGCAAATGCCGCTACAACACCATTTAACATATTAGAACCGGTGTGGTTACAGATAACTTTTTTTCCTTCCGCCTCCAACGCTGCACAAAGCATATTATTGGTTGTCGTCTTTCCGTTTGTTCCACACACAATGAAAATCGCACCCTTCACCTGTGCCGCCAGTTCTTTCAATATATCCGGACATATTTTAAGCGCAATCTTCCCTGCCCAGGTCACACCCTGGCGGTGAAAAATATGCACGCTCACCTTTTCAGCCAG
This sequence comes from Dorea acetigenes, assembly GCF_025567385.1. Taxonomy (NCBI): domain Bacteria; kingdom Bacillati; phylum Bacillota; class Clostridia; order Lachnospirales; family Lachnospiraceae; genus Dorea; species Dorea acetigenes. Next base: position 40,425 of record NZ_JAOQJU010000008.1, on the reverse strand, counting down.
TTTTGCCGCCCATATGGCTATCATTCTACGTAATCTCATAAAAACCTGTCCTTTATCTTATTCTTCTACGCATTTCTTTCAGCAATACTATAAATCAGCTTCTCCGTATCCTCCCATCCAAGGCACGGATCGGTAATCGACTGCCCATAAACATGATTCTCGCTGATATCCTGCCTGCCCTCCACAAGATAACTTTCAATCATTACACCCTTCACCAAACGCTTCAGCTCAGGGTTATAATTCCTGCTGTGCATTACCTCACTGACAATACGAATCTGTTCCTTAAACTGCTTGCCGGAATTGGAATGGTTCACATCCACTACAACTGCCGGATTCTTCAACTCTCTCTTCGCATACATTTCCGCCAAACGCGCAAGATCTTCATAATGATAGTTTGGAATATTCTTCCCATACTTATCCACACCGCCACGCAAAATCGTATGTGCCAGTTCATTTCCGCTGGTTCTCACATCACACCCTCTATAAATAAAACGATGGGGATGCTGTGCCGCTGTAACAGAATTTAACATTACTGACAAATCGCCGCTGGTAGGATTCTTCATCCCTACCGGGATATCCATTCCACTGGCAGTCAGCCTATGCTGCTGATTTTCCACAGAACGGGCTCCCACCGCCTCGTAAGACAATACGTCATCCAAATAGCTTCTATTCTCAGGATACAACATTTCATCTGCAGATGTCAGACCTGTCTCCTCCATCACACGAATATGGAGCTTGCGAATTGCAATAATCCCCGCCAGAAGATCCGGTGCCTTATCCGGATCCGGCTGATGCAGCATTCCTTTATATCCATCTCCGGTCGTACGGGGCTTGTTCGTATACACTCTCGGTATAATCAGTAATCTGTCCGAAACCCTATCTGCCACTTCCTTCAGTCGATTTACATATTCACACACGGAATCTTCATTATCCGCCGAACACGGGCCCACCAGCACAACAAATTTATCTGACTTCCCCGTAAAAACATCTCTGATTTCGCGATCTCTTTCTACTTTAATCTTCTTAAGCTTCTCCGGCACCGGGTACTCCGCCTTCAATATCTCCGGCAGTGGCAGCTCATGGTTAATCTTCATTGACATTGTTTTATCCTCCAGTCTATTTATCCTCTTGCCATCTTCTCCATATTACCACACCATCCCCCGTTCCATCAAATACTTTAGGAAACCTTCACATCCCTCCATAATATCATCATAGGTACGGTCAAAATTCCCCGTATACCAAGGATCCGCAATATCTCTGGGATTATCTGAAAAATCCAAAAGCTTGTACACTTTGTGTTCCGGATCTCCACCCAGGATACGCAACATATTGCGGATATTCCAATCATCCATTCCAATCAGATAATCATATTCTCTGTAATCTTTCTTCTTAAGCTGCACGGCATATTTTCCTGCCGTACTAATCCCATATTCTTTTAATTTATTAACCGTACCGCGGTGAACCGGATTGCCAAGTTCCTCTGTACTGGTCGCCGCAGATGCAATATGCAACTGATTGCCCATTCCACGCTTCTGCACCAGATCACGGAATACAAATTCCGCCATGGGAGAACGGCAAATGTTGCCGTGGCAGACGAAAAGTATTTTTATCATTCTTGCATAACCTCGCATTTCCTTGTTTTTCTTGGTATTTCAGGCTTTGTGAGCCTTTGTAAAAAATTGCTTTTTGGCATAAATTGGTGTGTTATGGCATATGTTAGTTCGCAAAAGGTGTAAAACAAGGTGTAAATTCCAAGGTTTTACACCTTGCCATTTTAAGCATTAAAAACGTAATTACACAATCCGAAGTCTGGCGACTTCTTCTCTGGCATCCTCAAGATTGACATGCGTATATGTATTCAATGTAACACTTATATCTGAATGCCCCATCAAATATTGTAATGCTTTTGGATTCATTCCCGACTTTGCCATATTAGAACAATAAGTATGTCTACATACATGCGGTGTAACATTTGGCATCTGAACTTTGTAAATTTTATTATACTTCTGAACAATATGTTTAAAGTAATGCTCCCAGTGCAAAGAATAGCATATACTTCCATCTTTATCAAAGTATAAAAATCCGCTCTTCCCCTCTATCATGGGTTCTGTTTTTGGTGGATTTCGTTTTTCTATAATCTTCCGAAAACATTCTTCTACATCCGCAGTCATAGGTATCTTTCTTGTTCCGCTGATTGTCTTTGTTTCTTGAATATAATATCCAATTTTTGATTTCTTCTGCAATTGGTGGTCAATATTGATCGTATGTTCTTTAAAATCAATATCAGAAACAGTCAGCCCACAAAATTCTGAGATGCGAAGTCCCGTCTTAAACAGTATGTAAATGCCTTCGTAGTACTTACTGAAATGTGGATCATCCTTCACAAATTGTAAGAACTTCCGTTCTTCACCTCTGGTAATTGCCTCTCTTGTCACACTGTCATTCACAATCACTTCCACCAGTTGAAACTGAAATGGATTTTTTCTAATCAGATCATCGTCTACCGCCAATTGAAATGCCGGTCGAAGAACTCCACGGATGGAATGAATGGAACTGTAGCTTTTCTTCTCAATTTTTTGAAGATGTATCAGCCAACATTTCGCATCGGAAATCCGAACCATATCAATCCTTCTTTTTCCAAATGGATCTTTCTTCAAAAGATTGATGACCGTCCCATATCCGGCAACCGTTGTCGGTCTGACACCAGTTCTAGTCGAAATATATTTTTCAACCAGTTCCAGCACTGTTATATTTCCGCCATTTGTTATAATCTGGTCAAATCGGTCTGCCTAGATTCTCTTTTCCAATTCTCGAAGTGATGCTGTACGACGTTTTCCTTTTGGAGTCGCATCATTATGGTCCAGTCTCCAACTATACACACAGCGTTCTTTTCCCATCTCATCTGCATACTTAAATCGATATCTGCCATCAGATAACTGCATTTCTCCATTGTGTAATATACGTCCTCTATGATCTCTCTTTTTTTCACTCATAATATTCAGTCTCCTTCATCAAATGTTCATTTAACTTGGAAGACCGTCTCGGTAGTATTGATTATATCACAAGACACTCTCTTCGCTAAGATAAAATGAACATTATTTTCGCCATTGATTTCCGCCTTGTCGCCTATCCTTTAAACCGTGCTGGATAAATCCAGATACTTCTCAAATAATCTTCTTTTAAACCGAATATGTGAGCCAATTTCCAGAATAAAATCTGCTCCCACATTTTCATTGGCGATCTGTCTCAGTCTCTTTTCTCCAATCCCGTAATACTCCGCAGCCTCCGGAATGTTCAAAGAATATTTTTCCCAAACAGGTACCATCTTGTCCGTATTACTCATCTTCATTCATCCTCCTTTCGGCTCCTTCCAACATCTTTTTTGCTTTATCCATTTTCATACTTGCGATTTTCTCCCGTTTACTTGTACCTCCCACATATATTGGTGTACACATTTCCAGAATACGATCATAAATACGCTTTTTCTCTAACATCGTTTCATTTTTCAGTTCTTTCAACGGAAGATTGGTTGTTACGATCAATGGTCTTCCGGAGCGGATTCTTCGGTCTATAACACTAAACACAATTCCTAACGCATACTCTGAATTGCGCTCTACTCCCAAATCATCGATAATCAAAAGTTCATAACTAGCCAAGGCATTGATGTATTCAGTTTTATCTGCCAGTGGAAATATATCATCAATAATCGTATTGAAATTTGTCATCTTGACTGTTACTTCCTGTTTCAAAAGAGCATTGGCAATACAACCAGAAACGTAGCTTTTTCCAGTACCAACTGGTTCCCAGAGCAATAGCCCTATATGATTTCGTTTCATTTTATTCCAGCTTTCAACATAGTTTTTCGCCTTATTCATAACCGCATCCGACATGTCCGCATTTTCAAATGTCCACTCTTCCATTCTGCTTTCTTCAAAACAGATTCTTGTATTTCTACTGACTAATTCCCGGTGTTCTTTTTCCTTAAAATATCTTTGCTCTTCTTCATATGCTTTTCTGTCGCAGGCACATTGTCTGGAGTGTTTCTTCATCCCCATAAATCCTCCTGCCGGGAAATACGCCTCTTTCGGTTCTCCACAAACTTTACAATACTTCAATCCATCTTTAACCAAATACATTGTATTTTCTTCTCTCATCACAGACTTTCTCCTTCTTCATAGCCATAATTTACTTCATGATATTTATTTCTTTTATATTTCTCAGTTACTTTACTAGGTGCCACATTTCCGACTTCTGCACAGCCATTTTTACGACCAGATGAAAGATTCTTTTCCGACTCTGTCATAGCCATCCTTTTGTCCGCTTTATTATCAACTGGCTGTAAACTTATCTCATCAGATGGAATTCTCACATATAAATGATTTGGTTTTGAAAATCCACCAGATCTGCGAACCAATAATCCTGCCTCGTCTAATTCCTTCAATGCTATTTTTACAGATGATTTGCACTTACCAATCTGAACAGATAATTCATCGATTGGAAATATCAGATAAACATTCCCTTTGTTATCTATCCAGTTATTCTTCCTCGATATCCGTGCACGGTCATATAAAATCATATAAAGGAATTTTGCATTTTGAGAGATTGGAAGATGTAACAAAAACTTCGGGAACTGGAAGTACTGAAGTGTCTGCTCTGACTCCGTCATGTATTCATATTTCATTTTCTCGCCTCGTTTCTAATTCAATTTAGTGTAAAGACGTTTTCTAAGCCGGCTGAAAAAATGTCCTTACATATATCGAAACGCTGAGAAGCATAAATACAGGGTATACAAAATATTTTTTTATAAAAAAAGAAAAGCATCCAACTTTTTAGGTTGAATGCCTTGTCAAAATATTCATTATTTTGTTGTCTGTGACTTCCTGATACGCTTTACGTATCTGATAAAATATATTTGCTGGCAAATATATTTTTATGTGGATATGGGGAAATAACCCCATCAAGTTCTTGATCTGTGAATAATACAGAATTGGCAAACTGGCGATACTGTATTACACGGGTGGATCTTGCTCTGGTGTTTCTTTCTCTTAGGAGCAGTAAGCAATGTTGGATACCATTTTGAAATATTGCGGTGGTCACTAGGGATTATGAGCTTTTTTCTTTTAAGTATATCTTTTATTGAATAAAAAGTCCCCATTTCGTTTTTGCTCATGATGATGAACTTTTTCAGCCATATACTAAATATTCCAAAGATATCTTTTCAATTTTCTTTTTATTTTTCTAGCAACTTAGAATATTACATCCTCAATTCTCCATTCTTTTCCCATCATTTCAATTACATCTCCAACTTTACATCCTGTAAACACTTCAACCGCTTTAGGCAGCATTCCATTTACCATGTCATATCTATATGTTTTGGTTTCCTTATCTATATTGCGAATTACAACCTTACATCCTAATGTCACCTCAGGAACATCTGATATATCAACAGCATCTGTATTTTCATCATCAGAATAATCAATATCCTCTTCTTCTGCAGATATATTTCCTTCAAGATTTAATGTAGGGACATCACCTTGCATAATTGCATCTACTGCATCGGTGAATATTCTAGTGATTTCTTCCTTTTCCAAACAATCAATAACCACCGATCCCCCAACTGCGTTTAAATATGACATTGCAGGTCTTATATGATCTTTCACTAGTACGTGACGTCCTTCATCCTTAAATTGTCGCAGTGCTTCTATAATGGCAGCCATAACATCTGGATTAGAAGAAAATGTAAAGTTATAAAAGAACTCATTAATTTTAGAATTCAAATCATTACTTCCAATAATATCCAGACTTTCGAAGTGATTTTGATTATTGTTAGGATCTTAAGTATTATGTCCTACCCACCAGCATTTTGATAACGTATTTCTGTAAAATCCGCTTCTTCCAGTATATCTGTAAAAAAATCTGGTCTGTATGGCACCCGCTTCTTTTTCAGCACTCTTCGGCTTTTTCCCGTATCCATATCCCCACCGTTTACGCATGTAATCGTAAAACGTAGTATGAGCCAAACCTGCCCATAGACGTTCATCACTGGCTTGTGATTCACTCAAAAACTGTAATTTTTCATAAAGGATCTTGCAATTATTAAGGTCTATTTCCCCAGGTGTTAAATCAGAATTCAAATCAGCCAATTTAAATTCTGTAACATCTTTAAATTCGATAAAAGGATCCTCTCCACAAATATCAGTAATCCATTGATTTGTTTTTTCCGTATAGTATTTTCCATAAACGACTGGCAAATTAGCTTTAAACATTTCGAGTGCTTCTCGTTTCATTATGTATAGTTTCATTACGAGTCCTCCTCTGTGGTATCAAAGAATATTGGAATCTGATCAAATGCTTTGCTCAAAGGCAATTCCATTGCTTCTTGCGCCAATTGATAAGAGGTTTTCTCTGGATTAAGTACCTCTTCCATGAAAGTAATGCCCCTCTTTGCATAAGACTTTTCCAAAGCTAAAAACCATTCTTTGTTATGATATGTTTCCTCTCCACCTTCCTGTCTTAATTCTTCAAACACATAAACCAATACTGGTAGTATTAACATTGAGTGAAACAAAGACTGTAATTCTGTCTTTCCAGAGTACACAGCATATACATCATAATCTTTAGTTCCCAAACCAATCCTAATTTTATTTGATTCAAGATTTATTTCAGCCGGACAATTATCTTCCGTAATTCTTTTATAAACTGCAAAAATCGAACCCGCATTTGTAAACTCCTCGTAATCTTTTGTTACGTCCAAACTGTTAAGGTTTTGATAGGCCAAAATAGATCCCGTGAATAAATTAAATGTAGTATCTTGAAAATCATCTACCCAGTCTGTACAGAAAAAACCTGTAATATTCTTTTTAAGAATAATAAATGCTACAACATCAAATGATCCATTTATTCTTCCAATTGGTATGACATGTTCAATATGTTTTGATACGGAATGCAACACTTCTCTGTATGCTGTTGTCGAGCATTCCAAATGTATGACATAATCCGCTTTTCCGTCTATAATTAACTGCTCTAATTCATGACAATTCATAGTAATATCAAAACTTAGCCTTAGGCTGTTGACTCCTTGCATCGACTGTTCGTAATCAACACTAAAAAAGGATTCCTTATAATCGTCCTTCTCATCACTTAATACCGGATAGGTAAATAATCTATTAGTTATGTTCATATACATTTACCTCCATAGCATAATCATGTGAATCTGCAAGAGTTACAATAATCTTTACTTTCCCAGAAGATGTCATATTCAGAGTTTCTATCAAATCTCCGTTCAATTTTGCTGTTTCACATCCAGATGTCGGATTAACATCTGTTATACGAAGCCTATTAGACTTTCCATTTTCTCCTACAGTGACAAGTTCAATCCTTCCATACTCCACATCATGTGGTATTTCAAAATTAAGAGAATATATTCCTGTACCTTTTTTTATAATGCGCACATTTTTAAGCGGACAACTAGTCTCCCCACCTGCTTTTTTCTGTAGCACAACATCTTTTCCATTTGGATCCGGGATTCCTCGATGCGTATCTAATTTTTTTCGTTTTCTTTTTCCTTTCAGAATTCTAAGTCCTACTTCGCCCATTTTTCCAAGTGTTCCACTTGTGGTTGTAGATTGACTGCTGCCTTCATCTCCTTTTCCATAAAAGAATCCTTTTGATGGAGTCTTAATTGGTCGTTCCAAAACATTAATGTTCCCCAGATGATCATTGATGTTTTCCCGTTTATTATCTGAATCACCAGTGTCTACTGCCTCTGGCTCTTTTTGAAGAACACCACCTAACCCCTCAACGTCTATTTCATCATCACTTGTATTTTCAGCAAGTTCTGCTACACAGATTCTAATCCAGTCCTTAATTTCTTCATAATACGCTTTAGCCTGTTTCGGATTTGGATGCCTTCCGGGTTCCCAATTATCATGAGCGACTGTTTCCATAGCGCGGAAATAACTGTTTAAATCTTTCCCCTGTAATTCAAGAATTCCTGTAAAAGGAACCAATTTAGATATATTTCCAAGCCGAAATAATTTCATTCCAGCCTTCCTCACAATCAAAACTTTTCTATCTAATTTTTCATTCGGATCAACTAACAGTCTCAATTCCAATGTACCCATACCATGAAAATCCTGTGAATATATATGAACGCCCTCTGTTCGCGTCAACGCAAGATAATTGCCATAAGTTCCTTTAGTTGCACCCGGGCGTTCTCTATGAACACGTTCCATATATCCTGGTAATGATTTTTTATTAATTTCTCTTCCTTGTACCTTTACTCGAAGCTGCTCATTAAAAAATGACATAAGAAAACTTTCCAATAATGCTACCGTAATTTCTGTTTCCCAATCGCTTGCAGACTTAAATCCATAAATAAAAACATCTGTCCCTATTTCAGATCTTCTATTTATACTATCAAGTTCCGGTATTACCTCTACCGGATTATTTCCTTTTGTTTCTCCATAATAACCAATCCCGCTAGTCATCAACGCTCCATCTTGATATGACATTAATCTTGAAATGCCCTGTGCAGCACGCTCATATTTCTGATTGTACGTTCTGTAAAACACCAATCTATAATGCGAATTACTAAATGGTGCACTTTTTCCGATACCAAATGCTCCAGCCTTATCATCACCTTTATTCGCACCACCATCAATTTTTATCAATGCATTCCATCCATCGAAACTAAAATTAAATGGATCATTGGATTGTGTATATGGATCTGAAAGTCCCGTTGTATTATAATCACTAATTCTGAGTAAAAAAGTATTCTCCTTTTCTGCCTCTTTTATGGCATCTTTCAAAAAAAGTTTAGCTTTTTCGCTCTTTGATCTATCCCAAAAAGCCTTACATTTTTTCAAAATATTTCGGTATTCCATAATACCAGGAATCTGCTTTGCAGGCACAAAATATCTTTCAAATTCAACCAGAACATCCGGGTTACTATCATTCAATGCGGCATCCAAAGAATTTTGGCAATTTTCTCGTGCCAAAGATGAAAGCTCAGTTCCATTAAAATTTTCGATACCTGCATCTGCAACTCCTTTTACCTGTCCATCCTGGTTACCTGGGAAATTCCACCTAGCCATCTTACTGTCCCTCTCTTTATATTTTTCTATCGTCTCTTAAGAAGTTTTCTCAAACTTTGAGTTTCAACAATTCGATAATTTGACAGCCATAATTGCTTATCCTTTCCTGCAAGTTGCGGATTATTGCTACTTTCAAATGTATTCTGCACAATACTTGTTCCGACTTCCTCCCAAATTTCCAAAGGATTAAACAGCCATGAAACCTCACCTGTCTCTTCATCAAATCTTAACAATGAACGAAATGCACCAAAAATTGGATAAATGTAACCGCTTGATATAGAATAATTCGTTCTATTCTGAAGGTAATTTGTTTTCGTTCCTTTTTCAATATTTTCGACACCTTTTACACTTCCAAACCTAGGAATAGCGACCCCAAGTTTTTTCTTGTATTCATTGTATTTCAAAGACAACTCTCTCTCTATCAAATCATATAGTTCCACAAGAACCGGTAATTGTTTTGTTAATGATTTATAAAAAGGTGTATCATATGCATCTTTATATCTTTTAAAAACCTGAGCCTTACCTGAATAGCTTTGAATAGGTGCCACACTATCATCTGGATATTTAACTACATCAAATGCATACATTAATCGAAGTAATTCAGATATGTTGATTGGCTTATTTTCATTATCCTTATATGCAATTTTATCAGCATAATTTTCATCTTTAATAGCGTTTCTTATATTCTCAAAACTATCTTCAAGATTAAATAATGCTATATCTGAAACCTGAACGGATGTGTTTCTCGCATCTGATAATCTTGTAATATTGATCACATTAGTAATCACTTCCATACGAACATATTTTTCAATGTCTTCCGGAATTCTATTTCTATTCTGTATTATAGCTGTATAAGTATGTCCTCCATCAAGGATACCATAATTATATCTGTCACTCTCATCATCCTGATTACCAATATCAATTGTCACCTCTGAATCCACACTATTAAAACTTAATGATTTTGCAGAAATAACAATACCTCTATTATTAATATAAAAATCTGTTTCCGGCTCAACCACAGCATTGATAAGTCTCTTTGCTACATTCGTTCCCATTTTAGGTACTCGTGGATTAACATCTAAAGGAATATTTTCTGGAAGATCCTTCATATTCACTAACAAATAATAAATTGTTTCAAACGATGTTGCTTCTTCTTTTTCATTTTTCTTATAGGGCGAAGCAAGTGTCCTCAATGCGTTCACCTTGAATTTTAACTGTGTATTCATACTCTTATACCTCCGTTTTCTATTTCTTTTCCATTTTTTCATTTCAGTTTTTATGGTCTTTCTCAAATTCTGTTTCAGATCTTGATCTAAGTATATTCCTTATGGTAGAATAGATCAATGCACCATGGTGCATAATTATAATGGAGATGACTAAAATGGCCGAAAGGAAAAAATATGATCCAGCTCTAGTAAAAGTAGGCGAATTAATTACCGAAAAAAGAAAAGCTTTAGGACATGCATACAACTCTCGCGAAAGCTTTATTTCATTAAGAAGTGATGAACTCTTTGGGGGAGAAACATGGATTTCATCTCGCCACCTAGCTAACTTAGAGCTCGGGAAAAACTGGATTAGTATCGAAAAACTCATAGTTCTCGCTGCTGCCTTAGAAGAAAATCCCGTTGATTTATTTGAAGAGATTATTCAAACTTATCAAAAATATAAATAATGTATACTTTAAACGTAAACGGCTCTATTTTACATTTAAAAGTTATATTTACAGATGAGTAATCCATATCACATGCTCTATTTTGCTATAATTTTCTTTTACATGGATGGCTCTTTGCATATTTAGAATATCAATTGGTAACCCTATTGCGTTAAAAATATCCATATTAAATCTTTATAAATTCATTGCATAATCCACTTCTTCTGTGTATACTATAAATAGTAGATGGGCTATATGCCTATCATGTGGACTGACACATAAAATCCGAAATTCTTTCCGGACTTCGGGTGCCGGACAGTTGGCTGGCAACGGAAAAACCAGTTTTCTTATCGGACTTCGGGTGCCGATCAGTTGGCGGACAACAGAAAAATCAGTCATTAAAGGAAGGTGTCATCTGCTACGGCAGAAGAACCTTCCTTTTAAATTTATCCAAAATACCAGCATATAAGGAACTTTAATATTATGACTAAAAAACAGGCTATTGCTATCATTACAAAATGCGCAAAACAATATCAGCAATATTTAGAGCATAACCAAGTTGTTTTTGTCTATCGTGACGAATACAATCATTCACACCATACAGTTGTAAAATTTCATTCTCATAATTTCCTTCATTTTACCGGAGTTGTTCCAAGAACAGGACTGAATGCGAATGGTTTCTATCGTGCTGCCCTAAACAGTCGATTAAGTGAAAATGATTTTTCATTTAAAAATAATCATACAACAGAATTAAAACTTCAAGTATTGAGTACCATAATGAGTATAGACACGAAAGCTCGTATGATAGGTAATTACATCGGTCCGCATCTTGAGCTATATACAGAGAAGGTTACCGGCACAACATCTGCCTGCCTCGGTCTGATTCAAGGTAAAGATTGTTACATTCCAAACAGTGTATTAAGTGAAGATATACGCTCAATCGTTCCTAAACCACCTGGAAAGATATATTCCATATTCAAAAAAGATATTAATTCACCACTGTATACTCAGCTTACATACAAAGCAAAAAATATAACTATTACAAAGAAATGTCTCCCCGAAGAACTCCTTGATGAAATTGATCCTTCCCTTTTCGAAAACTAAAGTGATAGATTTGTTCTTTAACGAATACATTTTTGTGAATTGACGACTCCGTTGCCATCATACATAACACAGTAAAATGCATTTCAAATTCATTTTCTCCATATAAATAAGACGTGAGATTTTCTCCCACGCCTTCACATTATTATTTCAGCTATTCCGATCCGGTCTTCCAAAGGTATAAATAAGGTGTAAATTATTGGTTAATCCCCAAGAAATCCAATAAAATCAAGGTTTTCACGACATCCATTAAACATTGCCGTGGCAGACGAATAATACTTTTATCATAAACGAAAATCCTCCTAAAATGCCGTATTCTGCCCCGATTTGCCGCAGTTTGCCGACTATAATTTTTGCTCTGTGATTGTTAAATTTGTCACAGAATGAGCAAAATGCGGCAAAACGGGGAAAGTTGAGGACATGAAACGTAGTCAAAACGTAGTAAGAACGAGGGTGTTTTACTACTGCGATTTATTACTTTTCAAAAAATTTTCTTTTATTGTAGAGGGATATATTCCTTAAAAATATTACAAAGTGCTTCCGCACAATCATCAGTTACATTCAATAATTTCAAAACATAATCAATATAATATTGCTTTTTCCATCCAAAAGAATTTGACAAACCAGTATATGGTAAAAGCCCCTTATTGTTAATGACTCTAAGTGCTTCCAAATAATCGGCTTCATCTACTATTCTCTGTAATTCATTCAAAACGCTATTATATACCTCCATTGCATTAGTTTCCGATGATATAGAATTTAGATTCTCAACATATTCTGAAATTGAAGTAACAGATTTATTGCTTATCTGATTAATAGCATTTTGACATTTTTGTCTTGTAAACAAAAGTGCTTGTCCATTTATATTTTTTTCAAAAAACCAATCGTTTTCTCCTTTTTTGCGGAAACAATTTCCTCAACATTTTCAATATTCTGCTTACGAGCTACAATTCTTATTACCTCTGGTAATAAAAACAAATTCTCTATTTCTGCAACCTTAGATACAAAGATATCATAAGTACGAAGAGAATTTATTTCTTCTTCTGCTTTTCTATCCCGATCAATAATCCCCTTTACCTCTTTGTAATGAAACTCGCGCATGCGATTATACGCTTTTGTTGTTTGAATAACTGTGCCACACCCCTCTAATGGTATGATATTATAATCTTCAAAAATCTTTGAATACAACTTTCTATCCGTACTTTTATCAGGAGTACCTTCAACAAGAAGTATTTTCTGCCTATTTCCTAAAATCTCTAACACCAGTACCAACACCTACTTTGCAAACTTGTCCTGCTGCAATCCTCCCTCCATACAAAAACTGAAGATACCCGCATAGCAAACAAATATTATTTTTACATTCATAATTATTGTCCTTTAAATGCCACGTTTTGCCGCAATTTGCCCCCACCGACACCATGCCGCAATATAGGATGTAATTGAATCGTAGTAAAAACGGTGTAAACACCATTTCCACTGCCGCGATTTGCACCGTTTTGACGCACTTTGCGTTGACTATGAATATTTGCCGTGGCAGACGAATAATACTTTTATCATATGTTAAACCCTCCATATAATTATTTTATACAATTCATAATTACACTTATCATCATTTCTTTTTCTTCTGGATTTGATTCTGCGATCATAATCGTAAGTGCAACAAGTGTATGGTCGTCAATTAGTTTTTCTCCATTTTTAAATAAAACACCATTCTTATCCAGAAAATATAAGAACATTGTTGCAGCTATTCGTTTATTTCCGTCGGAAAAGCTATGATTCTTCGTGACAAAATATAATAAATTTGCAGCTTTTTCTTCTAAAGTAGGATATAAGTCTTCTCCTGCAAAGCTTTGATAAATTGCTCCAATGCTTCCTTTAAATGAATCATCCTTTTCATTACCGAATAATGAACTGCTGTCACCAAATTTCATATTATCAATTACTTTTCTACATTCCTCATAAGTCAGAATATATGTTGCTCTATTTCCTTTTGGTCGTTCCATATTCTGATGATCATAGGCATCTAACAGCTCTAGTGCCTGACTATATTTTTCTACTACTGTTAATACTTGTTTTGTATCCAGGCTGTTTTCTACTCTTTTCATAACTCGTATTACCTCGTTTAATTGATCCATACGATTATGATTCACAGCGTATCCTCTGATTATGTATTCCTTTAAGACACCATTTGCCCAACGTCTAAATTCGATGCCTCGTTTTGATTTCACTCGATAACCGACAGAAATAATAACGTCCAAATTATAGTGTTCTACCATGTATTTTTTACCATCGGAAGCAGTTGTCGCAAATTTTGCGACAACTGCATTTTGACCAGATAATTCTTCCTTCAAAGCATTATTAATGTGCTTACCAATCGTTTTTATGTCACGTTCAAACAGTTCTGATAACTGATTTCTATTAAGCCAAACTGTTTCCTCTTTCACCATAACTGGTAAAGATATCATTCTATCCTCTGTCTCAAATAAAATTATTTCATTTTTGTTATTCATTGGTTTCTCCAATCCATATATTATGTCACATCGGAACACCCTTCAAAAGTTGTAAAAATCATCTAAATGACCCATAAATCCTATTAAAACAAAGAAATATCATCCACCCCACACTTCCTGCCGTGGCAAACGAATAGTACTTTTATCATGTTCTCATAACTCCTCATATCTTCATTTTTCCTTGTATTTAAAGGATTTTTACAACTTTGATTTTTCTTGCAATTCATGTATCTTTTTATAAATTCACATATTTTCATGGGCAAAAGTTGTAAATAATTGAATTGTTTCCTTTGTTTTTTTGCCTGTAAATTAATCATTTTATCACATTCGCTTTCGTCAATCATAAAATATGGGTAGTTAATCCTTTTTACTAACTACCCACATTTGTCATAATCTTTTCACTGCCTGCTCAAATTCCTGCTCTGTATCAACAAACCGATACGGTTCATATTCTCCATATGCTGATGGACGGCTAATTGTAACTAATTGCACTTTATCTGTTCCTATTTCAGTAATTAACTTTCTTTTAAAATCCACTAAATGCTGACCGTGAGCTGTCTGTAAAGCTAAACAACCAATATCACTAATTTTTTTGCGATCAGATAACACACGCTCCAACACCTCCTTGAATTCATTTTCTGTTCTGATTCTACCACTTTCATATTCTTTTCGCAACGTACAACCAATCAAATCATCATATTTGCGTTTATATACATATTTATGAACGCTTTCTTCATGGCATCTTCCTTTACATCTGTCAGTTGCTTTTCCTGTCTGTACCTATTCATTAAAATAATGGAATAATCCATAGATAGAACCAATTGTAATATGGCAGCAATGCTGGTATTACCATTTCGATAAATCATATCATATTGATTAAAATTCTCGTCTAATGCAGTTTCAATAGATATTTCTTCGTCCGAACCGTAATCATATGATGTATTTAAAATATACAATGTATGATTATCTTTATTGTAGTCTTCGGTTCCTGCTCCCCCTTCCCTGTAAATGAGATTATTCCCACACTTCAAGAGAGACTTCCCGGAAAAACCATATCTTCAGAAGTGGTAAAACAAGATAAGCTAATCTCTGGACTGAAAAATCATATGTACCAATTATGTATTCTCTGTACAGATCCGGAAGATAAATCGCTGTTCTGTCAGCGTTTTATGCAGGAACGCCTTTATATCTCCATTTCAAAAGACCATCCTCTTGCCCAGGCAAAGAGTGTAACCTTCCATGACCTACGCGGTGTCCGTATTCTTGTAAACGGCAATGTTGGTTTCTGGTTGGACATTTGCAAAAGAAACCTTAATGAAGCTGACCTGCTGATACATGGAAATCCTGGTGCCCTTACTGATCTGGTTGAATCTTCCAATCTGCCGCTCTTTAATTCCGATCAGTTTATTGCACGCGGATTTAAAACACCCGGAAGAATCTCTATACCTATTAGCGATACAGAAGCACTTGTTACCTATTGACTGGCTTGCCTTGCTTCCAACCAGAAATCTTATCGTTCTATATTCAATGCAGTGCGGGGAAATCTTTTGAGAAACAACTAAAACTTTTCAATATGAAATAGCAAAAGAAAGAGAGCGCGACGCATACGGCTGGTGCAGTATTCAAGAAATCTGGAACATGACAGTATGGATGATCTGCATGAACTCGTGGATTCATCTACTCTGCCTACTTTTCATTCTAACCGCCGCCTGTGTAACCACAGGTAGTTACCAACAGACGCACTGAAATACAAAATCATGAAATGTCTCCCTCCTTCAATTTCTTCACATCTTGTAAGGAAATTTTCGGATGATGGTACTGCGGCCGTTTACTTAATGTGGGGACTCTCAATTTTACTGCATGTTTCGGACACCAGTGGAGGCAGGCATAACATGCCGCACATTGCTCCTTATGCACTGCTTTTCCACCATTTATGACGATATTATCTGTCGGGCATACCGAAGCACAGATTCCACAGCCTATACAGTCTTTGGTAATCCTAAAATTTTTCATAAGCGTCAGACGTTTCAAGGAATGGGTTCCGTAGAAATAACTTTTCTCAACAAAACCCGCTTCAGCCTTTTTGCCTGATGGTTCATAAAGTATGCTCTTCCTGCATACCATCTCACTAATTTTCTTTATGACAGATGGAGCCTGAGCCAGCCTCTTTTGATTTTCTTCTTCAGAACTGATTAGACAGTTTCCAGGCATCTGCAAATTAAAACCAGCACATAAATGACCACCGTTTGTCTGCAGGGCCTCATCTACGCTTTGAAAAGCTTTGCCGCTCTGTCCATTATTGGAAGTCATTACAAGGAACACATAGCTGTCCGCCCTGACTTTCACTTTCACGAGAATCTCTTTTACAATCCATGGAATATCTCCCATATAGGTAGGAAAAATAAAACCTACCATATCATCCGGGCATTCTAATGGCATGTTCCTGTACTTTATAAGCCCTTCAACTGGTGTCTTCAGAATTCTTCCAAGTTCTTTTGCTGCCCAGAGTGAATTTCCGGTTCCTGTAAAACAATAAATCATAGTCTCTCCTTCTTTCTCACAATATAATCTTATGCGGCCTTATTTCCGGATCATGGGTTGCCAAAATCTCCATACACTCCTTTTTCTGTGACATGTCATGAACCCATTTTAATGATGCTTTCGCCTTATCTTTGTTTACCATAATGCCGGGCAAACACATCTGTTCCCAGGACTGGCGGTTGTAACAGGCATCTGCAGTAATCAGGACAAATTTCCCCTGGTTTTGGATAAGCACACCCGTTGTTCCTGCTGAATGCCCGGACACATCAACGAACTGCACCGTTCCATCCTGAAAGACATCAACGCTTCTCCCATGCGGTCCTAATCCTGTATTTTCCATATGAATCGGCTGAATGGCTATGTTTTCCCACAACTTCCTATTATATCGGATGTCTCCTTTCTCAACCGCACACAGTTCTGCATCACTGGCACAAATACACTTTGCGTCTTTTACAAGCTCCAGACCACTGACATGATCCACATCCAGATGAGTCAGCAGCACATAGTCCAGTTCTTCAGAAGATAACCCCAACGCTTTTAATTGTTCAGTAACCGCTTCTCCGACCGGTAGAAGTGCTTTGCTGGCAATGTTCAATTTCCATGAAAGATGCTTCTTCTGATCCTGCCGTACCTGTGTATGCCACCCTGTATCTATCAAAATTTTCCCCTTTGGATGCACAATCAGATATACATATACCGGAAGCCATACTTGATGCTTTTTTCCCCGCAGTATCCCCGAATAGGCAAAAGGATTTCTGGATTTCCTTTTATCTGGTACTGTTTCGTCTGTTCCCACTGTTCCGCAGCGCATTGCATAAATTTCTATCCGGTTCATTCCATCACTCTCCACTTCTACTCAAGTATTATACATAATTAATAATAATCATAATGATACTCATGGCAGCAAGGCCAAAACCAAGGGTACGATTCATAACCTTTGCCGAAGCTTTATTTGCAAATTTTGCTGTGAGCATTGCACCAATTAACGTAAAAATAATACATAGGACAAGAATCGAATAATCCGTCACTCCATCCCCGATTGCAAAATGAGACATGGCTCCGGTCAAAGCAGTAAAGGTCATAATAAATACACTAGTTCCCACAGCGGTTTTCAGTTCATAACCCAATACACTAACCAGAACCAGAAGCATCATCATGCCTCCACCCGCACCTACAAATCCGCAAATCAGTCCGACCGCTATTCCACAAGCAACCGACTGTATCGCTGCTTTCTTTTTACTCCGGTTCTTGTTGCTTTCCTTTGCCTCCATGACTGGCCGGAAAATGAATTTCACGCCCGCGAACAGTGTCATAAACATGGAAAACCCACCCATTGTAGTCTGTGGGAGAAAAGAGGCGGCATAGCTTCCGACAAGGGTAAAAATCAAAACGGAAATAAGCATAATCATCCCATTTTTAACATCAATATTTTTGTTTTTCTTATAGGTATACGCCGATGCTGCCGAAGCAAGCACGTCCGATGCCAACGCAATACCAACAGCTTCATAAGCGTTTACGTGAAGAAACGTAATCAGCATCGGCGAAATTACCGCAGCTGCGGAGAGACCTGCAAGACCGGTTCCGAAACCTGCTCCTGCTCCGGCCACTAAACAAACCAATACTTTTTCCAGCATAAGGTATTCTCCATCACCTTTCCATTTTTATAAATCTTTTCCACTTCTGTCCGGCAATTCTTCCATAATGCGCTTCGCATGTCCAATCATCTCCAAAAGACGGTTCATTGCCTCAGTATCGGCATCAAAATAATAATAATTTTTAGTTCCCTCACGCCGCATTTTCAAAATACCGGCCTCCTTAAGTATCTGTAGATGATGGGATACAGCAGGGCGGGAAAGATGGGTTTTCTCCGTGATTGTGCCTACCCGGACGCCGCCGCAATGCTCCATTCGCATCATTTCCAGCATAAGATGCTGACGATTCTCATCCCCAAGGGCCAACAGTATCTTCTGGCAACCTTCAAATTCCTCTGCCAGTCGATTGATATCCTCTCTGTGTTCTGACATGATTGCGACCTCCTTTGTTCATTTACTCAAACCATTGTACTATATTTTGTTCAAAAAATATTATTGGTAAAGAAAATCGAGACAATCAAATTATTGATTAAGGAATTAAAGGAGAAAGCGCAATCATTTTATCGGCAGATTCCTTTACGTTTCCGCCATAACCAAATGCATCCTTAGCAGTACAACGCTAAGTGTCTTTTTGAACATAGGCTTTCTCTTTTATTCCACAAGTCCAAGGCTCTGAAGCCACGGCTCGATATCATTCTGGAGACTGTTTCCAATGTCATCGCTGGAACTGGTGCAGAAAGGAATGATGGTCTTGCCTGAGAAATCATTCTCTGCAAGGAAGGTTGCTATCATAGCCGGAGCTTCATCCTACCATATTGCGTAATCAAATTGATACAATTTCAAAATCGGAGCTATCGTTTTTTGAATATGCGAAAACGCCCATGGTTAGGGCGTTTTCTGTATGATGGGATGCACCCTCGTAGGTGCTATTATCGTTTTTCGAGTAGGGATTGTACCTTTTTCGTGAGTAAGAAGGCAAAAGTTTAACGATACTATCGTTTTGAGAGTAGGAATCGTTAAATTTGCACCCTTGGAGTTGAAAATGCACCCTATCGTTAAATTATTGATTTGACAGGATTTCCACATTCATAAAATTTCTTTAATGGCTGACAAAGAAATCTATAAATCCATATTGGGTCTGACAAAATTTTATGAACGAAATGAAAATCATAAGGACTTCAATTCTTTCCATCTTTGTATCAGACGGGTGTGCCAGTCCATTCCTCGTTATTCTAGTAAAATTCGCATATACTTGGAAAGCCACCCTATCAACTGATGGCAACATATCTTTAAATTGCTGATCCTGCACGTTATTTTTTATTAGGTCAAAATACTTTTTATAACAACTGAATTTTGCAGATGCCATTCTAATACTAGATATCTCTGTTTGCATTTGTGCATACTCATTTGTGAAATTTCTGGACAAATATCCTAACAGTGCATCTATTTGTTCATCTATTATTTTTTCGCTGGAAAGCCCCAACATTATTACTGCCGCTTCCATGCAATTAGCATTGTAACACTGTAACGCCTCTTTAATATAAAACTTTACCCATTCTGAGATACTGGGTATATTCTTAATCTTTTCAAAATATCCGTCTACATCATATGGCAGTATTTCATGTTCTTCTAAACATTTAAGTCCATATTGCGTAACATGAAAACTTGGTAAATTAGGACCATAATTCCCTATGGCTCCAGGCGCTATAATCCCCTGATTAAGCAATAAATGAAACTGCTCATAAATATTTTGTATGTCGCTATAGCTGAAATTTGTCGTACTATGCGCATGCAGCATAAGACCACTTCCGCCCCACGCAGCTCCATGCAAAGGAATATCTGATTCTATCAGCCCCCTTTTTATTGCCAACCCTTCCATTAGACGATATAAATCTGATTGTGTTCCCTGATATCCATATTTCTTGAATGTTTTTCCTTCAGAATCAATATCATCTGCTTCATATGCCAAAGTATCTAACATTAAATTTCTAATTTCTATCGATGATAAAACTCTCGTTTCTTCCGCCATTAATCTCACGCATCCTCTCAATATTAATGCACTAACTGTAAAATCTCCACAGTTCTCTGATCCCGTTCCCCATGGAAGAACTTGTCCAATACCTTCTGGAATACTTCACATTCCGGTTTTGCCAGAGCAAATAAGGTCATGGAAGATTTCAGTTTCAAGTTATCCGGCCGGCCCATCACTTCGTCCGCATCATTGGATTTTATCTCCAGAAGTGCCTGAGATATTTCAATCAGATTCGTTCCAAGCGTGTAATCTTCCATATATGCTTTCGCTTCTTCCATATTCTTAATAGCATAATACCGGGCAGTCTCACTGTAGCCAAGCCCCGCTATCTGCGGAAAAATAAACCACATCCAATGGCTGCGCTTCTTCCCGGATTTTATCTCCTGCAAGGCAGTTTGATAATAAGTCTGCTGTGCGATTAAAAATCGCTCTAAATTGTTATCCATTCTCTGTTGCCTCCTCTGTTTGCCATTATTCTACCACAGGTCAGGCTTTTTTCCTACCACAAACAAAAAAAGCCCGGAGCCGGACGGTTTCACACACACCGCGCCGAACTCCGGGCTGCCTGGTTTTAATTTATATTAAGAGGTGCCGTTATCCCTCGATGGCAATATATTTCTTTTCTTCAACCTCCGGCTTCCTTGTTTCTGCCTTCGGAATGCTCAGTTTCAATACCCCGCTTTCATATTTCGCATGAATATCTTCCTGCTTTACATCCTCCCCGACATAGAAAGACCGGCTCATGCTGCCTGCATAACGCTCCCGGCGGACAAATCTGCCTGTTTTCTTTTCCTTCTCGTCCTTGTCAAGCCCCTTCGCCGCGCTGATTACCAGATAGCCATCTTTCAGCTCCAGGGAAAGTTCGTCTTTCTTAAAGCCTGGCAGATCAATGTCCACCTCATAGTGGTCGTCATGTTCCTGCACATCGGTCTTCATCATATTCGCCGCATGGCGTCCATACAGTTTCCGCTCCGCTTTACGCATCGCCTTATCGTCAAAGGACGGGAAATCAAAAAAGTCATCAAAGAAATCGTCAAATAAGTTCTCTCCAAAAATACTAGGTGTCATCATAAGTCATCGCTCCTTTTCCTAATTAAAAACATCTTGTTAATTGGAACTGGGGATGATTGGGAAGAAACCGGAACCCTTTTCTGGTTCCTTTCTTTCCTTCTCCTTTGTTCTATCTGTGTTATAACACTTTTATTAGCACTCGTCAAGAGTGAGTGCTAATAATTTTTGTGAATTTTCTGTGAACTGTTATTCACACGTATGTAATTAACCCAAAAACTATCTGCTTTTATATCCATGCTTTTTCCCACCTATTTCGCATACCGCACTTCTATTTCATAATCTCCCTCGTCATACTCCACCTGCAGTTCATAATCCCCGATCTGCACACTTCCGTCATCCACAGCGTAAAACTTCTGTCCTTCTGCGTCAAAGATCACGAATTCTTCTACCAGCTGGTTTTCAACTGTTTCTAACATCTCCCGGATACAGTCATCACAAAATAACGATTTCATTCTCTGGACGCTGACAATCCCTCGTCCCCTCTGCACTGTCACAGTTCCTTCCTTATTCTCCGGAGTTTTTGTGATATGCAGACTTGTCTGGCTTACCTCATCATATCCAAAGCTCATGCTCATGTAACCATATTCGCCAGCGTCCGGATTCGCCCCTTTTTCAAATAAATCTAGGTCATACAGTTCTCCCGTATTGGTACACACAAGGTACACCTGTGACGGGAACCCTTCTCCGCATGTCCGGCAGATGTCTGCCGTATTGGGAATATAACGGATATAGTTCTCTATTTCCTGCCCATATTCAGAAAACACCAGGTCATGCCGTATGGTCTTTGCAATCTCCTCATATTCATCCTTCGTGGCAGAACCCATATATGTGGCTACCATTTCCATAAGTTCTTCCATATCTTCGCTGTTCTGGCGGCTCACCCGGATGTTACTGAACGCAATCGAAAAACTGCAAAGGGCGACCACGGACATGCAGACCATAAAAGCTCCATACCACAGTTCCCTTTTATCCGACTGGCTCAAATGCTTCACATAAGGATCATACTCATCATCCCTCCAGAATTTCCTCCATTTTGCCTTTATCCATTGGCACAACCTTTTCATACTCCACACCTTATCACTTTCTTCACTCTTATCACTCTTTCTTTTGTTTTCACTACTCTTACAATATAAAGTGCTATCACTTACCTGTCAAGTGACTGTATATTTCACATCCAATTTCGATTACCATTTACCTATACTAAAATTGGAGGACAGGGAATATGGCAACCAATAAAAGAGTATTTACTTTACGTTTGTCAGATGAAGTATTCGATAAAATCGGCATTCTGGCTACCAGCGAACACCGCTCCTTAACCAACTATATTGAATACATACTGATCAAACATTTAGAAGATGTGGAAAAAGAGCATGGAGAAATTAAAATGGAAGAATAAAGACTGCCATCTGTGTCTACTTTTTCACTTTTTGATGTAAAGTGCTATCACTTAGCTGTCTAGTGAACGTATAAATTTACCGCATATTGGTATACCATAAATTCATACCCGGAACGGAGGGCAAGGGAAATGGCAACCAACAAGCGTGTATTTACTCTGCGTCTGTCGGACGAAGTGTTTGACAAAATCGGGATTCTTGCTACAGATGAACACCGCTCTATGACGAATTACATTGAATATGTACTGATCCAGCATCTGGAGCAGATAGAAAAAGAACGCGGGGAGATCAAGACAGACCAGATACAATAACAAAATTAAGATAACCAGGTCAGTTTGATATACCTGGTTATTTTTATTGAAAAAAAACTGGCAGTTACTTCATAGTTGCAACTGCCGGTTTTTTCACGTTTCAAAACTATATCCGTACCCACCAACGGTCTTTATGTTGTATTTATTCATTTCCCATTTTTCTGAGTATCTGGCTAATCAACTGCCACCTTCTCCAGCCCCTTTCCACATTTTCATATGGACACATATTCCTTTATCGATAATAATAAACAAGACGGCATTTCAATTTATAGTTCAGCTATTTGAAATTTTATAAAATAATAATGTCACCGCATTAAGCTCTATGGTGTGTTCTATATAAAGAGGTAAAGATGATGAGAGCAGAAACATTATTTACTGAGCATATGGATCTTCTTTATCGAATGGCGCTATTCATGCTATCAAATACCCATGACGCTGAAGATGCCGTTCAGGAAACCTATGTGAGATATTTATTAAAAAAACCAAAGTTGAAAGATGAAGAGCATGCAAAAGCGTGGTTAATGCGCGTCTGCATCAATATATGCAAAAACCAAATCCGATACTGGAAACGTCATCCTTCTTCCCCTATTAGTGAAACGGATATATCTGAAACCACTTTAGGTGAACAGGAAATTTTGAGGGAGATTTCCTTATTACCCACAAAATATAAATCCGTTATCATTTTACATTCCATAGAAGGTTATTCGGTAAAGGAAATTTCAAACATATTAAAAATATCTGATGCTGCGGTAAAAAAACGGCTACAGCGGGCTCGTGAGCAATTAAAATTAAAAATAGGAGAATGACAATGAATGAATTGAAAACTGAAATCATGCTAAGTGAAAAGAAAAAAGTCCAGATTATTGAAAATGCACACCAAATTGCCAAGCAAAGGAAGAAGGCATTAAAATTGCGTTATTGCAGTGCTGTTTTTTTATTGCTTATCATTGGAATAACAGGATTTTTTGCGAATGGGCATTACGGGATAATGGATGAGTATCCGATTAAAGTATATGCCCAGGATCTATCCGGAGCCAGCGAGATTGACTTAATACCGGATAAAACATTTACGCTTGAAAAAATACAAACGCCTTTAGGTGAAGGATATTCTCTCTATATATCGGCAAACGACGGTTATTATTGTGAAACCATCTGTAATGACTCAGACGATGGCTTAGAACAGATTTTTTCAGACGAAGATTATATATACTGGATTCCTGATTATTGGAAAAATAAGGATATGAGGATTTACGATGCAGAAGGAAATATATTAGATCCGCAGGATTTGTTTTCAGTTTCAGATCAAACAGCAACCATTACTTATTGTGTATATAATGAACGTGACAGCTTGCAGTTTCAGATGACCGTTTCACTCCGTGAAATAGATGGGGTAGGAAAGGGAGAAATTCTTAGCTTGGTAAGTTATCCAGAACTGAAAACAGAATAAACTGTGCTATACATTAACAAAAATAAGCCCCGGAACCAGTATCTCCACACTGAATTCCGGGGCATCCCTCTTTTCCTATATTCTTGTCTCAACCTCCGCGCCATTCCGAAAGGCAAACACCACCCTCCCGTCATGGTACACTGTTGCATAATCCACCAGGCTGTGGAACAGCTTCACATCAAACTCCAATGGCAGCTCCTCCAGCTCACTCAGTTCAAACAGGAACCCGCTGAAAATGCCAAACTTGATTTCCCGGCTCTCCCGGTCTTTTTTCAGGCTGTCCATCCGGCTCTCTAAAGCTGCGTACTTATTGACATATCCCTCATACTTCCTGCGGTAATCGTTCTGATCCAGTTTCCGGGTTGCGTTTTCCACAATCAGCTTCTGGATCAGCCCGGTGACTACCTCCATCTCGCTACTGACGGATTCCAGTTCCTTCTCAATGGTGCTGCAATCCCCAAGTACATCCATCACTGCACGGCAGTCATCCATGACCGTCTCCCGGTTTTCCAGTAGCCGCCCCAGCGCCTCCAGAAATAACTCCTGTATCCGCTGTTCGTACAGATGCGGCGTAGTACACTTGCTCTCTCCCTTAAACTTGGCGTTGCACTGCCAGATGGTGCGTTTATACTTGCTGTTAGAGTGCCAGACCTTGGAACCGAAGAATTCCCCGCAGTCTCCGCATTTCAGCTTTGCAGAAAACGTTCCGCAGCAGTTATGGCTCCGCCCCATGTTCCTCCTGCGTTCCATCTCC
The DNA here is from genome assembly GCF_025567385.1 of Dorea acetigenes. Classification (NCBI taxonomy): domain Bacteria; kingdom Bacillati; phylum Bacillota; class Clostridia; order Lachnospirales; family Lachnospiraceae; genus Dorea; species Dorea acetigenes. The sequence goes on along the minus strand of NZ_JAOQJU010000008.1, from coordinate 14,926 downwards.
AGCTGTACCATCTGCCACTCTGCAGGTGCGATGATGGCGTCATGGCTGCCTTCCACATAATACTGCGGAACCTCGCCCTCATTCACTTTCCGCTTCTTGGAAAGGAAGTCCACCGTATAGCACTTCTGGAGCCTGGCATCGCCCTTGTACTTTTCATTGGTCAGTATGTTCTCAATCGTCCGGTGCTGCCACCGCTGTTTCCCGGTCGGTGTGGGGACCTTCTTTTCCATCAGGTACTTTGCAATGGCGTAAGGCGTCTTTCCCTGCATGAACATCCGGTAAATAAGCCTTACAATTTCTGCCTCCTCCGGCACGATCTCCATCTGCCCGTCCTCCCCTTTCTGGTAGCCGAGGAAAGAGCTGTAGGCGATGCTGACTTTGCCGTCTGCAAACCGCTTTCTCTGGCCCCAGGTCACATTCTCTGAAATGGACCGGGATTCTTCCTGCGCCAGGGAGGACATGATGGTGATCAGCAGTTCCCCTTTGGAGTCCAGAGTGTAAATGTTTTCTTTCTGGAAGTACACCTCCACGCCCTTTTCCTTTAGTTTCCGCACCGTGGTAAGGCTGTCCACCGTGTTCCTTGCAAACCGGGATACCGACTTGGTGACGATCAAATCGATCTTTCCGTCCAGCGCATCCTGTATCATCTGGTTAAAGCCGTCCCGGTGCTTGGTGCCGGTTGCGCTGATACCCTCATCGGTATACACGCCGACAAACTCCCATTCCGGGTTATTTTTAATGTAGTTAGTGTAATAATCCACCTGCGCCTCGTAGCTGGTCTGCTGCTCCTCACTGTCCGTGCTGACACGGGCATATCCGGCGGTCTTTTTCTGGACCACGGCATCTTTCCTTATTCCGGTGTGGAAATTCCTGGTTGCCGGGATCACTGTCACATTAGCCATCGTTCTGCGCCCCCTTTCCTGTTTCCTTTGCCCGCATTTCTTTCATCAGGCGGCTCACCGTCTGCCTGTGCCCCTCTGATGCTTCCCGGTCATTCCAATATGCTTTCATCTGCTCACTCTGCCGTCTGCGCTGCTCCTCCGGGAACTCGCGGTCTTTCCAGTATTCCTTCATCCGCTCACTTTGCTGCCTGCGCTGTTCCTCTGTCCGTTTCCTGCCAGAATTTTTCCGGCTGATCTGCCTCTTCTGCTCCTCTGTGCAGACATGCACGGTTTCATGCTCCCGCCACTGTTTAACGGTTTCCTTGCCATTCTTGAAACAGAATACCAGGGTGCGGTCTTTCTCTGCCCGGATAACCGTTATTTTATCCCTGACGGCATCCTCAGTAACTTCCCCACTGAGTATCTCTGCGGTAAGCCGTATCAGTTCTTCCTCCGGGATGATCTCTGCGTCACAATGTTTCAGCCCCTCTTTTCTCCGGGTCCTGCAGGTCCATGTCCGGTAACTTTGTGTACCTGACCTCACATAATTTTTCCCGCAGCAGCCGCACCGGACCATGCCAGTGAAGGGATATGTCTCACACTTTTTTCCTTCCGGGCTTTTATATCTCTCCGCTCTGCGTTTGATCTCTTCCTGCACCTGGTTGAAGGTATCCATGTCAATGATCGCCTCATGGGTGCCTTCCGCAAGGTACATCGGTTTTTCACCCTGGTTGATGATGCACTTTTTCGTGATGTGGTTCTCACGGTAGGTCCTCTGCTGGAGAAGGTTTCCGGTATAGGTGTAATTACGGAGCAGCTTTAAGATCGGGCTCCTGTTCCACTGATTCCCCAGCCTCGTCTTGATTCCCATGGCATTCAGCCGGTCCCGGATAGCGGTTGCCCCAAGCCCCTCCAGATACCAGTCAAAAATCATCCGCACGGTTTGTGCTTCTTCCGGCACGATCTCAAAGCGCCCGTCCACGTTGCGGTAACCAAGAAGCGTACTGCTCCATGGCTTCCCTTCCTCAAAATTCTTCTTGATGCGCCATTTCTGGTTCTCGCTTGCCGACCGGCTCTCCTCCTGTGCATAGGATGCCAGGATGGTCAGCATGAACTCCCCGTCTGTGCTCATGGAATGGATGTTCTGCTCTTCAAAGTAAACATCTACGCCCATCAGCTTCAGCTCCCGCACCGTCTCCAGCAGCGTTACCGTATTTCTGGCAAACCGGGAAATCGACTTGGTCAGTATCAAGTCAATCTTCCCCGCACGGCAGTCGGAAAGCAGCCGCACAAAATTTTCCCTGGTGTCCTTGGTTCCGGTTTTTGCCTCATCCGCATAGACCCCGGCATATTCCCATTCCCCATGGCTCTGGATCAGCTCACTGTAATAACTGACCTGCGCCGCCAGCGAATGGAGCATGGCGTCCTTTCCGGATGACACACGGCAGTAAGCCGCCACGTTTTTCTTTTTTGGAATCTCCGGTACGTTAAAAGCCACCCGTGTCACTTTTCTGCCCATGTTATCCCTCCTTGTATCAATTTCCGCCATCTTTGGCGTACCATATTCATCACTCTAAAGCGGAGATATATCAAGCGGTTTCCGCGAAAATACTATCCAAAGATAAGCCGTGGCGTCTGGCAATGATTGTGTATGCTTTCCTCCGGTCTGCTGCCGTAAGATGCCCGCCCGAATACAGGCTGTCAATCAGGGAAAGGGACACCCGGTAGACCATCAGGTTATCCGCTGAATACTTTTCCTGCGAGTTTTTTTCTGTGGTTTCCGTAACATTTCCTGCTGCAGAACTTCCTTCTCTGATTCCCATAGCTCTCAAACTCCTTTCCGCAAAACTGGCACACCAGCGTGTAATATGCCTCTTTTTTGATCTCCGACTGGTGGCTGTTCCACCATTGGTTACGGCATTTATCCGAACAGAACTTCTTCTCCTTCCGCCCTTCCTTCTGCACCACTGGTTTCCCACACTGCGGGCAGACACGGGAGGTGTCTGCTTCCGGGTGCCGGCGCAGATAAGATTTTACTGTGTTCAATGGCAAGTTTAGCGTTTCCGCGATTTCCGCCGCGCCCTTGCCCTGCTGTCTCAGATCATTCAGTTTTATAATATCCTGGTTCTTCATCATATCCCTCCACTACAAAAGCCCATGTAAAAATGATGCCCGCTAAGGAAATCTTCCTCAGTGGGCACCGTTTTTATTACTTTTTACTTATACCTTCTGTGCATGGTCCAGCGAAATCCAGCCATCACGGTTCTTCTGGTACGCTTTCAAAAGCCCCCACTTGGATGCGCCGGGGCCGTCCGCTTCCTCTACAATCGTAAAGATACCCTTTCCCGTGTACTTCCCGGTCTTGGCCTTATCGATGCCGGGGCCTTTGCGAATACGCAGGTCAGAGGCTGACACCTTCACCAGATACGGCTGAAAGGCAGCCTGTTTTCCGGTATAGATATTCCTGCCGGATTCATCGAACACGGAATACCCCGCATTCTCATCTGCACACTTCTTCGCATTGGCAAGGCTGTGGAATGCGCCTTTCTGGGATGCTGCGTCTGCCCAGGTTTTACGCACACGGTACCAGACTTCCGCAGTTCCGGCATTTGCCACGTCATACTGTGTCAGCTTCCACTTCTCAATGATGGAGCAGAGGTTCTCCACATAGGTCGGGGAAGTTGCATATCCGCCATCCTTGATGATCTGCACCGCTTTCTTATAGTCCGTGCAGCCTTTCAAGCCATCATAACGCAGTTTCGCACCATTCTTCGCTCCCAAAAGATACGCGGAATGGTCTGCAATGGATTTCTCCACGGACGGATATTTGCGGAAATCTGCCGTTACCGTCATATATGCACCATTCTCGTATTCCTGTGTTTTCTTGGTGTAGATGGAAGTGCCGTCCCAGGTGGAACCACTCCAGGTATTCCCGGACAGGGACTTCTTCATGCCAAAGCAGTTGTTGGCGTTCTGTGCCAGTTCACTCTTCCCGTATCCGCTCTCCAGAATAAACTGTGCCAGGGATACCGATGCCAGAATACCGCTTGTCTTCTGGTCTGCGGTAAACAGCGGCCCCACCTTGGCGATCACATCTGCCTCAGAGAGATTTTTAAGGGCAGACGCCTGCAGGCCGGAAGTTCCAGTGCTGCTGCCAGAACTGCCAGAGCCATTCATCTTCGCCTTTACTGCTTTGCGGAATCCATCCATGGTGTAGCCCATGCCGAGTCCATTCCACAGATGCTCCGGGTCTCCGTGGTTAGAAGCAATGCCCCGGCTGTGCCCCTCCCTGTGGCTGATGATGACGCCATCAGCGGTCGGGTTTAAGTTGTACTGCTTACAAAGCATAGCAAACAGTTCCACCGCCGCCTCATACGTTCTCTTTGCCACAGCCTTTGCCGTTGCTTTATCCGAGCAGGTAAAGTTACTGCCCGATGTGTACTTGATGCACGCCGGTTCGCACATTTCCACTCCGATATGGGTATTGTTTCCGCTTCCCTTACTGCCGGAACCACAGTGCCAGCCACGATGATTCCATGGAAGCGTCTGATACACCGTGCCGTCGTTGCCGTCAATAAAACCATGCACACAGGCATTGTTATAAGACGGGCTGTTCCACGAATTGATAAACACCGATGCCTTGGGCTGCGGGCATCCTACGGAATGGAGCATCAGCCCCTTGACCGTGATCTTTCTCCCTGCCGTATAACAGGGGTTTTTAGTCAAAATACTCTGTACTAATTTCATAATCCTGTCCTCTCTTTCCAAAGGAAAAAGCACCGGAAACCCGATGCTTACTCTCCCTCTTTCCCATCTTTCAACTGTTCCAATACATCCTTTAACTTCTGCGGCACAGGTAGCCCAAGGACCGATGCGTTCTCCAGGATGCTGATCCCTTCATTGGATAAATAAAAGAAAATCACCGCCGTACGGATGACGCTCCCGTTTTGAATGACATAGGCATCCACGATATGCCCCACCGCCACCAGTGCGAAGATAACCACTTTCTTAAAAATCCCGTGGAAACCCACCTCGCTGGACAGCTTCTTATTCAGAACCGCAGCCATGACGCCCGTCAGGTAGTCCACCACCACGAACACAATCAGGGCGTACAGGAATCCGTCAAAACCTCCCATGACAGCGCCCACCGCCCCTCCAAGTGCCGCGAATGCGTACTGTGCCGCTTCAATAAAATTTTTCATGCTCCGTTCCTCTCTTTCTTTGATTTTTGTATTGAAAAAGGCAGCCGTCCCGAAGGATGAACTGCCTGTTTTCCACATTCGTTTTATTTTTTTATATTAAGCCGTCCGTTTCCACATATAGCAGACGATATACGGCTGAAGGTTTGAATGCGCCCCACCGCCTCCCGTATTGGCATTCGTGCCTTTCGCGGTAAGTGTATGGGTATGCGCGCCCGCGCTGTTTGTTGGGGATGTTCCCCCTGCGCCGGACACTCCCGCGCTGTGGACAGTATACGTGCTTGAGCCTGATGCACCATCCCCGTCACGACCGACATTGTGGGTATGCGCCCCTTTGCTGCTTGTAGTAGCGGAACTTCCGGTAAACGTATGGGTATGTGCAGGCATCTGTGCAGTTGTCAGTGTAACCGTTGCCGCACCACCGGTCTTTTCCACTGTATTGAAATTCCCGTCTGCGGTATTGATACCCACAGGTACCCGCCCTGCGCCCCAGGCTACCCATGTTCCGCCAAAGTAAGCGGACGGGTTAGTGGCATTGACGCTCATATAGATACTGCCCACCGGATACAGCGTCTTAATGAAGGACTGGATATAATCTTTTAAAAGTTTCCCATACACCCGGACATCCCAATCCTCCGCAACCTCGAAGGTATTATCCTTCTCCGATACCTTCCCAACAGCCACTCCCTTACCGCCTCTCTTAAAATCCATGACCACGGCTGCCGTAGAAACGATGTCCTGGATAGCAATGGTGGTAAAGGCATCTGTCAGCGTATATTTGATGTCATAGGAGGTCTCCGTGGAGATGTTTCCGCCGCCAAAAGTAAACGCCGTACCGGAACTGAAAGCGGCATTGGCATTCGTCCACGCGGTATCCGATGCCTTTTTGTAATAGGTGGCGCGGGTAATGGTGTTTTTACTGCTGCATGACGCATAACTGTAGGAAACCAGTCCCCGGATATACGTCCCGTCATCATTAACAGTTCCATTGCTTAAGCACCGCTGTGAGAGGTAGCTGGCAAAGGACGGCGGGGAATAGGCCACCACCGAAATGCTCACCGTGGCCGCTGCTGACACCCGCCCCCTGGAATCCGTCACCGTCGCCGTAAAAGTAACCGTGCCGGAAGTATTCAGGAACCCCGTTGTAAAACTGGACGCCGTACTGGTGTAGCCGCCGCCCGTAATGGAATAGGAAGAAATCGTGGAGCCGTAGCTTCCCGCCGCCCCGTTAATGGTAAGCGTTGCTTTGGACTTCGTCTGCACATAGATCCCCCAGGTACCCGGCACCGCCCCGTCCACCCTGGCAGCAGTCAAACTGGTAATGGTAGGTTTTATTGAAGCCGGGACGGTCAGTGTCAGCGTACACGTCTTACTTCCAATCTTCGTACTGCCGTTATAAGTCGTACAGGTGACCGTGCAGGTTCCGGTCACCGCTTTGGGTATCTGGCTTGCCAGTGAAAGGGGCGGTGTCCAGGATACCGATGTGGACGTGGTCTTTGTGGCTATCGTCCCGGCAGCCGTGCCGAAGGTATAGGTCAGCGTGTGGGTAAAGGAAGAAGAGGCACGGCTGATGGCAATGGCCGTAGCAGACCCCATCGTTGCATTAGGGGTAGAAACACTGGACGCCCTTGCAATGGAATCCAGCGTAATATTGGCGCTTGCGGTAATCGACTCATAATACGTCCCGCTTAACGTCGCCCGGATATAGAACACCGCGCTCATGGTCAGGCTTTTTGTGCCGTCACTGTTATGGTTCACGGTCTGTGTTACAGTTCCCAGAAGGTGCGTGCCTGTACCGTTGACTGCTGGTGACTCATAAATCTGTGCGGTTCCGTTGATCGTTATGGAATTGTCCGAACGGCCATAAATAGACAGACTCCAGTCATTGACCAGATAGGCTTTCGCTGTGACCGTGCTGGTATTGGCAGATATATTTTTTGTCTGCGTCCAGTCCACCCGCAGCACATAATGCCCGCTGTGGATGGAACCGGAAAAGCTGCCGCTGGATGCCATTTTGCTTTTCCTCCTTCCCCACAAAAATAAAAACTGCTGTTATCCCGCCGGGTCACGCCATTTGATAGACAGGTTCCCGTTGGCTCTTGGGATAAAATCAAACCATCCCCTGCTCTCATTACCCAGGGACAGCTTGTTCCGTATCTCCGCATTGGTGATCACAAGGCTCTGATTGGAAATATAGGCAATCTTCTGTCCGTTCTCCTTAAAGGCCAGCTCCTCGTTGGAAAGCTCCGCCGTGAACGCATTCCCGACCTTCCCAAGCTCGATCAGCGCCCCTTTAAACCGGATATACTCCTCCAGAAGCGTCTGGTTTGCAGACACATTGTTGATGATCTCATTGGTGATAGCGGTAAAATCCATGCGGATCTCGCTGCTGTTCTGGGTGATGCTCGCCTGGAAGTCCTGCTGGATGCTTTCCAGCTCAGACTTTGACAGGTACATCTCCCGGACAGAACTCTGAATCTGCTCGGAGGTCTTTGTGATCTCCGAGTAGCACTCCCGCACGTTGACCTTTAAGGCTTCCACGCCCTCCACCGCGTCGTCATACGCCTGCACGTTCTGGAACGTATGCTGGCAGACCGTTAAAAGCGCCATGCCCGCCACCCCCCTAATTAGACACATCACACTGTAGGGTGGCGATGCTGTCAATGTCCTCCGCAGATAAATAAATGACTTTTCCAGTCTTTCCAAAGGCAGCCTCCCTGCCGTCCTTATCCTGCTTATACCAGGTGTAGGTAAGACTCTGCTTTTCTGTTGCCGCTGCCCACGTAGTCCCGTTATACTTCATCAGCGTGACTGTTTTCGCTGTATGGTCGATCTTGTACCAGAACATCCCGTTTGCCGGCGTGGAAGGGGCTGTCTCGCTGATATTGCCGAGCAGTGCATCCACTTCCTTCTGGTTGGTACGGACGATCACATAGGGAACCAGACCGCCCAGGTTATTTTTTACGGTAAAGCCGCCGATGGAGAGCATCTCCGATACATAGGGATCCGACTTATCCTCCACCGTGATCACATCCACATAGGACTTGCCGCCATAATTCATGGTGCACCGGTAAGACTGGATATTCACGATATCCGCGCCGGAAACCGTCAGCGTATCAGACGTTGCCCCGCTGATATCTGTCCATTTTCCGGCTGTGTATTTCGACCACTGGTAAGTCGCACCTGTGGTGATCTCCGTTGTGCCGCTGTAGGCGGATGTTGCCAGTACCAGGGAACCGGACTGGTTTTGTACGATAGTCCCGTTTGGTGCGTAAACAGAGAACACCACCGCACTGGCCCCGTTGCTTCCCTTATTGGATTTCGTCCAGGCAAACTTCTTCACCACGCTCTTTCCTGAAATCGTAAAGGTCAGGTCAATGGTTCCAGTCAGCACCGATGCCCCGCCCAGGGTGGCATTGGCGGCAAAGGTAAGCACTACGGAACCTGAAGCAGACGCCGTGGCTGCCGTATTGGATTTTACGGTCACTCCGGTGGGCAGGGTTCCCACTGTACAGGTACATGGGGTTTGCGTAATGCCTACATACCCGGTAAAGGGAATCGTCACATCCACGGCAGCCTGTACCGCACCTCCCGTGGTGCAGGCAATGTTCTGCGCCTCATTTCCAAGGATGACGGACAAACCTCCCGCGCCTGCCTGCCCCGGCTGTCCCTGCTCCCCGTCATACATCTTCGTGATGGAAATGGTGTCGAACACATCCGCATCATCGGTCACCAGCTTGATCTGCGCCACGTTGTTGAAGAACACTGCGTGTGCGGGCTTTACTACCAGCGTCCCGCCGGTAATACTGGTATTGTCCGAAGTGGTCGGATAATCTGTCCACACACCGGAACTGTTCAGATACTGCCACTTGCTGACCGTTACCCCCTGGACCTGTGCAGACAAAGTCGCCTGCGTTGCCCCTACCAATGCAGAACTGGTATTGTATTTGAACACATAGGTATCCGCCGTCACATAGGCCAGTTTTGCGTTCTCCGCATTCTTTACCAACGTATAGGTAATGTCAGAAGAAATATTGACCGTATTCTTCGTTTCCGAATCATAGTAACTGATATAGCAGATATAAGTGATCATCCCGGAGGAAGATGCGGAGAGCTTGTTCTGGCTGACCGTCAGGATGCCGCCGGACACCGTTTCTCCCGATGACAGGGCGCTCTCTGCCCCCGTTCCGTCTTTGCGTTTCCATGAAATGGTCAGCCCGGATGCGTCCAGCGCCACGTTGGTCTGGTCTAAGAAGATCACCGGGGTCAGCACCAGATGGGATGTTTCCCAGTTCGGCGCATAGGCGTGGGGCAGGGTGTTCGGGTCCTCACTCTGCGTCTTCGGTAAATTGGATGTGATATAAGCCGACAGTTTCCGCTGATCTGTGATGTCCACGAAAGTCTGCTGGCTGGATGTTAAGATAGTAGGCATTTGTGTTCCTCCTTCAAATTAAATGGTGACTTCACAATAAAAGGACGCATTATCGAACACGTCCTCGGTTGATATGGTTACGCTTTTCATTCCTTTATGCAACCCATCCCAATCGGCATCCGTTTCCACATTGCCGGACTTCCGGTGCCAGTTAAAAGAAGATTTGGGAAGGGTATCTGTGATATCCTTGTCCCAGGATAGCACCCTACAGGAAAGCCTGCTCATCTGCCCCTTATCCCGGAAGATGCTCGTGCCTTCCACCACCAGTTCTGTCCGGTACATTTTCGCTGTGGTGATATCCTCGACTTTCCCGAAGATGTTCTCGATCTTCTCCGTCTGCCCCAGGATATCCTGTTCCAGTGTGCTTAAGTTCTGGTTCTGCTTCGCACTGATGGCAGTCAGCCGGATACCGCTTGCCCCGATGGTAATGGTGTTGCCGGAAGGATTCAGATAATCCCGCGTCCTCTGGATGCACAGATACCTTCCGTCGATCCCATGGGGCGGGGAAGAACAGTACACATACTGCCTTGCATGGATATCCGCGATATCTGCCCCGGTATCGGATTCATCCACGATAGTCAGCTCCATGCTGGTGATGCCCTTCGCCAGTTCAGAAATCCTCGCTTTCGCCTTCCTGAGAAGGTTGGAAGAAAGCGTTACATCCTCCCACACTTCCGTTGCCCATATCCAGCCGATCTCCTTGACCGCATCTTCATCGAACACATAATTCTTCCCGTCGTTGGCAGCTTCAATGGTGACGCGCTCATCCGTTTCCACCTCATTGCCTTCCTCATCCGTGGTCTTGACCTTTGCCCCAAGGGGAATGAGTGCTGTCACCCGTTCCGTATGATCCTGGTTGATTTTTACATCGGTCAGGTTTTTCCCGTACTCCACTTTTTGAAGTGACGCCTCTGTAAAGTCCGCCAGGTAGTCCAAGACTTTTCCATCGGCTGTATACCGGAGCCGCAGATACCCTCCGTGTGTTTTCATGAGCTTATCCTTAATGGCATCCATCGTCATGGAATACTCAGAACAGCTGTAAGCCACATAATCATTGTTATCGGCTACCGTTACTTCCCCCACCGTGAACTGCTTCTGCTCCTCCACGGTTTTGTTGTGTTCGGTTATGAAATACTCGAAAAGCCCTCTTAAGCTCCCTTTGTAGTTATAGGGCGACTGCTGGCTGTCTTTTAAATAGGAAAGAGCCGATTCACAGGTCCATGTGTGGGTGTTATAAAAATCACTGCCGTCATCCAGCGCCCGCCCCTCAAAGACCGTTTCATTTCCTTTCTTGCAAACGATCACAGAAGCCATTGGCTTAATTGCATTTAGATAGGGGTGGTTATAGGGAGCCGACAGCGTCAGGCTGTCAATGTTCTCCGCATCCTCTTCCACCTTCGCCTCCGTGACTGCCAGTTTCGATAACTGCGGATGGTAAAACAATGCCCCGTCCACATAGATACGGAATAATCTCATAGGCATCCCTCCCGGTACCGGAAGGTCACGGTTCCATTTCCAGTGACGGACACTACATTTCTTCCGGCCTGCAATTCCATTTCAGGAAATTCCCAAGTACCGGGGCTGACAGATTTTTGGAAGGTGTCTGTGCCGATCTGCCAGCCCAGTGCCGTTTCCGCCGTGGCTGTGATGACCGGGACCACAGGCATATAATCATTATCCAGAATGACATTCCCTCCGCCCGTAACTGTCACCACCGTTTCATTCACATGGTAGCGGTAGGAATCCCCATCGGAGCAGGAAACGGTAAGCTGCCCCTTCCTCGTTAGCGGATCATAAGCCGGGGACATTTCCAGTGTGCCGATGGCATACAGCCCCGGTTCCTCACTGCAAACCACTTTCACCAGATGCCCTGCAAACGGGTTCACCACCGCACTGACCTTTTGATTAAACTGCTCCCTGGTTCCAAGCATGGAAAGTATGATTTCAAAACTCCTGGGCTGGTAGGATACCCGCCCCAATGCTTCCGTGTACCGGATGGGGGAATTCCGTCCCGGCACTACAATGGTATTGGTCTGTGACTGGGGCGTCGGAAAGCTGATGCTCTCCCGCAGCCACCCAAGGCCAGACATCCACACGCTATCCAGTTTTATATCCGGCCTCATAAACTCAACCTCCTGTTCAACTTCTGCATCTGCCCCAGCTTACTGTCAATGGCCGGAAGCAGATGCCCTACCAAAGTTCCGTCCTCCAGATAAATGCCCTTGCTGCTGTTTGCCGCAATGACAGACAGATAGCGTTCCATCGTGCTGGTATCCATCCGGTTTGAAAGGATACTCTCCAGCTGACTGTAGAAACCTTTCAATGGCAGGATCGCTTCTGCCCCAGCTTCTCCGCCTGCCATCAGGTTCGTACCGTTCATCCCAAACAGAGTCGGGCGTGTCATGATACCGCCCTCTTTGTACCAGTCAATAGACAGGTGAGGCACGCTCGGCGGTGCAATAGACAGGCTGCCGGAAATCCTGAAATGCGGCAGCTTGATGTGCGGCAGGGAAATCTTCATGCTGGAGAAGAATCCGGTGATCTTATCCACAATACCCTTGATGGTGTTTTTCGCTGCCTCAATCGGAGTAATAATGGCAGTCTTGATGCCGTTCCAGACGGAAGTGGTGGTACTCTTGATGCCATTAAATACGGAAGTCACCGTACTCTTGACCGAGTTAAATACAGAGGAAACTTTGCTCTTGATGCCATCCACCACGGTCGAAATGGCGGATTTGATTCCGTTCCAGACACTGGACGCCACCGACTTAATGGCATTGAATACGGTAGTCACCACGGATTTTATCGTGTTCAGCACCGTTGAAATTTTCGTGCTGATCGCCGTCCAGATAGCCGAAATGACATTCTGGATCACGGACATTACGGACGAGATCACGCTGGAAACCGCACCGATTGCGGAAGATACCACCGATTTAATGGCGTTCCAGGCAGATATAATGATTTCCTTACAGTTCTCCCAGATAAACTGGAAAGGCAGCGTGATAATGTCGAAGGCAGCACTTAAAATGGAGCCGATCAGCATGATTCCTGTCTGCACCACATTTGTGATGGTCTCCCAAATACCAGAGAAGAAAGCTACAATGCCGTTCCAGATACCCTCGAAGAAAGTCTTGATATTCGTCCAGACCTCACTCCAGCTCGTGCCGAACCAGCCGAGGAACACGTCGACAATGCCCTGGATGATGCCGACCGCTGCCGAAAGGACACCCTTGATTCCCTCCCATACCCCGGAGAAGATTGTCTGGATGCCAGACCACATCTGCGACCAGTTTCCGGTAAACAGTCCGATAAATACATCCAGAATGCCAGTGAGCACGTTCAGCACCGTAGAGAGTACCGCAGCAATCGCCTGAAACGCACCTTCAAAGACCGGGGCAAGCAGGGAACAGAAACCGTTCCACACTGCCGAGAGCACCTGTGTGATGTCCTGGAAACTAAATCCCAAAGCATTCAGCCGGTCAACGATTCCCTGGCAGAAGGTACTGACGGTCTCTTTGATGGTATTCCACGTCCCAATGATGGCCTCCCGGAATCCCTCATTGGTATTCCACAGATGCAAAAATGCAGCCACCAGTGTCCCGATGACTGCCACCACCGCCACAACAGGGGCAGAGATACCGCCAATGGCAGCTCCCATTTTTCCAAACAGCCCTGTGCCGCCCTGCACCGCCACTTTCAGTTTGTTAAAGCCGTTCACCAGCTGTACAAACCCTTTCATAGCCGTGCCGATCTTGGCTATCGTGGTTCCGAGGATCACCAGGAACGGCCCAAGCGCCGCTACCAAAAGGCCGATCTTTAAGACCATCTCACGGGTGCCCTCATCCATGCCGTTTAACTTATCCACGAACTCCTGGATTTTCGTCACAATGTTACGGATGGCAGGCATCAGCATCTCACCAAAGGAAATAGCGAGCTCCTCCAGCTGGCTCTTTAAGATGGTAAGCTGCCCCATCAGGTTATCCTGCATGGTGGCAGCCATCTTTTCCGCAGTTCCGTCACAGTTATCAATAGCACCGCTTAACTTTTCAATATCCGCAGGGGCGGCATTCATCAAAGCAAGGAAACCGCTCATGGCATTCTTGCCCACAAGGGATTCTGCCGCCTGCGCCTTCTCAGATTCGGTCAATCCTCCAAACGCAACCCGGCAGTCTGCAAGGATATCCGACAGGCTTCTCATGCTGCCATCCGCATTTGTTGTGGCAATCGTCACATCCCCGATGGCCTGCCCGCTGATCTTCACTTCCCCGGCAAGATTGTTCATGATAGTACGAAGTGCCGTACCTGCCTGGGAGGACTTGATACCCGCATTCGCCATCAGGCCGATGGCTTCCGCCGTATCCTCCGCGGAGAAACCAAGTGCTCCTGCAATCGGCGCACAGTATTTGAACGTCTCGCCCATCATGCTGACATTCGTATTGGCATTAGAGGATGCCGTCGCCAGAATATCCGCAAAATGCCCGGAATCCGCAGCCGACAGTCCAAAGGCAGTCAAGGCATCCGTTACAATGTCCGATGTGGTCGCCAGGTCTTCACCACTGGCAGCAGCGAGGTTCATGATACCGTCAATACCGGAGATCATGTCTTTTGACTTCCATCCGGCCATGGCCATGTAATTCATGGCCTGCGCTGCCTCGGATGCGGAGAACTTCGTTTTCTCACCCATCTCGCGGGCCTTATCCCGGAGAGACTGCAGGTCGTTCCCGGTCGCGCCGGATACCGCTGCCACCTGGCTCATGGCAGAGTCAAAGTCCGCAGCCGTTTTCACCGCCGCAATGCCCAGGCCGCCGACTGCCGTGGAGATCGGCATAATCGTTTTTCCGACACCGGCGATAGAGTTTCCCAGGTTCTCCATCTTGCCGCCGATCTCGTCGATCTTGGCAAGGGCTGTACTGGTGGTTGCAGCCTCCTGCTGGAGCCGCTTTAATTCCTGCTCAGTTTCGATGATCTCACGCTGGAGGGCATCGTATTTGTCCTGCCCCAAGTCACCGTTCTCCAGCTGCTCCTTTGCCTGTGCCTGCGCCTGTTTTAAGGCATCCAGCTTTTCCTTTGTGGATGAAATCGCATCCTTCAGTAACTTCTGTTTCTGTGTGAGAAGTTCTGTGTTGGCGGGGTCCAGCTTCAGCAGCTTATTGACATCTTTTAGGGCACTCTGCGTATGCGTGATAGAAGAATTGACACTTTTCAGGGCCTTGTCTAAGCCTGTGGTATCGCCGCCAATCTCAATCGTGATGCCTTTGATCCTGCTCGCCACTGTTCCTCACCTCCAAGCATGTAAATGGCGCACCCGAACCGGATGCGCCAAAGCTAAAATTTATCGAATTATCAGCACCTTATAAAAATCAGCACCTTTTGTCTTGATGAAACCATTCGTCTGGATTATCATACGAAAAGGT
>NZ_JAOQJU010000007.1:76842-129503 GCF_025567385.1 Dorea acetigenes | reverse complement strand
TTCCGGATACTTTGGAACGAACGATCCGATTACCCGTGAGCAGATGGTAGTTATGATGTACCGTTATGCGGATTATAAGAAATATGATATCTCAAAGACGGCAGACCTCAGCAGCTTTTCTGATGCAGGACAGGTAAGCGAATTCGCAGAAACTGCTATGAAGTGGGCAGTAGAAAATGGAATCATTGAAGGAAAAGAAAATGAAGATGGTTCTTATCGTCTTGACCCACAGGGCGGCACAAGCCGTGCAGAATGCTCGATTATTATCCAGAGATTCATGGAGACATTCGATAAATAAAGTTGTTATCTCATATTCTAACAGATAAATAGTTGACAAAAGAGGCTGGCGCAATTTGCGCAGCCTCTTTTGTTATTCCTGTTCTTTTGTAATTTTTTTCTCTGTCCGGTGGCTTTCGATAATCAGGCGCACTGTCCGGTATAGAAATGGTTTGTATTCTTCGATCGGCAAGGGTTCCTGATAGATGACAGAATTGTAAGCAGTGGAGCCGGCGAGCTCTACGATTGTAAAAAGCATAACGTCCACATCTTCGTAGGAATATTCGTCTTTCTCTACCAGGTCAAGGAATTTTTCATAAATATCCCTGTCTGTGCTTTCACCTGTCAGCAATGCAGATTTCAGCGCTCCCATTACCAGATTTTTAGAAATAAAGTTCAGCAGGGGCTGGTCTTTCATTAAAGTATTGATTACATGGTCGATAATGTAGATTAATTCTTCTTCTAAACCGTGGATTCCGGCTTTTTCCAAATCAGTATTGGCGGAATCAAATAGTTCGTGGGTCTTATGTGCAATTAATTTATTTTTAATATCATACTTGTCTTTGAAATAAAGATAGAAGGTTCCCTTCGCAACTCCCGCTTTCTCTACAATGTCGGAAACGGTGGTGCCAAGGATTCCTTTTGTGGTAAACAATTCGTACGCAGTATTAAAAAGCGTTTCTTTTTTTCTCTTTTTCTTTTCTTCTATTTTTCCCATCGTATCAGCACTCCTTAGATATATTATAACCAGAAAAAACTCCCAATTGCAAGTGATATGAGAAAAAATGACTAAAAGTCAAAAATATATTGACTAAAAGTCATTTTTATAGTATAGTGCTTAATGCAATAAATGACTAACGGTCATAAAAAGAAAAAGGAGCTGAAGTTATGGTTAAATTTGGAAAGAAAGTAGTAAAGTACAGAATTCCTATCCTGATAGCCAGTATTTTGTTATTGGTTCCCGCTGTGTTCGGATATGCCAATACGAAAGTCAACTATGATGTGCTTACGTATCTGCCGGAAGATATTGAGACCATGCAGGGGCAGGAGATTATGGTGGAGGACTTTGGAGTGGGAGCATTTTCCATGTTTATCGTAGATGGCATGGAAGATAAAGATGTTGTCAGGCTGAAGGAAAAGATTGAGGATGTGGAACATGTGACAAATGTGCTGTGGTATGATTCGGTAGCAGACATATCCATTCCTGAGAGTATGCTTCCGGATGACATTTATAATGTGTTTAATTCGGATACGGGTACGATGATGGCGATTTTCTTTGACGAAGGAACTTCGGCAGACGGAACCATGGATGCAATTGAGGAAATCCGCTCTCTGGCAGGAAAGCAGTGCTTTTTAAGCGGGATGTCAGCTATTGTAACGGATACCAAGAATCTGGCAGAAAAAGAGACGCCTCTTTACGTGCTGATTGCAGTGGCGCTGGCGATTATCGTATTGGGACTTACCATGGACTCCTTTTTTGTGCCGGTTCTCTTTTTGCTGAGCATTGGAATGGCGATTCTTTACAATCTGGGAAGTAATTATTTTTTGGGGGAAATTTCTTATATTACCAAAGCGCTGGCGGCAGTCCTGCAGCTTGGGGTTACGCTGGATTATTCCATTTTCCTGATGCACAGCTATGAAGAGCAGCAGGTGAGGTATGGCGGTGATAAGGAACGGGCGATGGCACATGCCATATCCCAGACATTTTCTTCTGTAATTGGAAGCTCTGTCACTACAATTGCCGGATTTATAGCTCTTTGCTTTATGACATTTACTTTGGGAATGGACATTGGCGTGGTAATGGTAAAGGGAGTTATTTTTGGGGTAATTGCTTGTGTAACGATTCTGCCATCCATGATTCTTTGCTGTGATAAATGGATAGAAAAAACGAAGCACAAACCACTTTTGCCGGATATCGGAAAGCTGTCTGAGAAAGTGACGAAGCACTATATTGTTTATGTGGCGGTGTTCCTGGTTCTTCTGGTTCCGGCAATTTATGGAAATAATCATACGGGCGTATATTATAACCTGGATGAAACATTGCCGAAGGATCTGCCTAGTGTAATTGCTAATGAGAAGTTAAAAGAAGACTATGATATGAATACGACCCATATTCTTCTTCTGGATAGTTCTGTCCCGGCTGCAGATGTAAGCAAAATGCTGAAAAAAGTGGAAACAGTAGATGGTGTAAAATGGGCGCTGGGTCTGGATAAACTGGTAGGTCCGGGCGTGCCGTCAGATATGCTCCCGGAATCAGTTACGAGTATGCTGAAGAATGGAAAGTATCAGATGGTTATGGTGAATTCGGAATATAAAGTGGCAACAGATGAGGTAAACAGGCAGATCAAAGAAATCAATAAAATCGTAAACCAGTATGACGAGGGCGGAATGTTGATAGGAGAGGGTCCGCTTACCAATGATCTGATTGAGATTACAGACAAAGATTTTAAAACAGTAAGCGCTGTGTCTATTGGAATTATATTTATCATTATTATGATTTTATTTAAATCCATATCTCTTCCGGTGATTTTGGTAGGCGTGATTGAATTTGCAATCTTTGTTAATATGGGAATTCCGTACTATACGGGAACTACATTGCCCTTCGTGGCATCCATTGTAATTGGGACCATTCAGCTTGGATCTACGGTAGACTATGCGATTTTGATGACTACAAGATACAAAAGAGAGCGAAGCCGGGGAGCTGGTAAATATGATGCGATTACGATTGCTCACCGCGCGTCGGCGCAGTCTATCCTGGTTAGCGCATTCAGCTTTTTTGCCGCAACTATCGGCGTAGGGCTGTACTCGAATATTGATATGATTAGTTCGCTTTGTATCTTGATGGCAAGGGGAGCAATTATCAGTATGGCCGTGGTTGTACTTGTACTCCCGTCCATGTTCATGGTATTTGATAAAGTAATCGTGAAAACCAGTAAAGATTTCCTGCCAAAACAGGCAGAGTAAAACAGGAGGTAGTTTTTTATGAAGAAAAATGTAAAGAAAAGAATTGCAGCAGGGACTATGGCATTTATTCTGACAATGGGTATGACAGGAACCTACGGTTACCAGCGCCATCTCTCACAGGTAAAAGCGGCGGACGAATCCGGTACAACAGACATGTATAAGGAAGAATCTGTGTATGTAAAAGCGGATCCTTCCGGCAAAGCAACAAATACCACCGTAACAGAGTGGCTGAAAAATACAGGAACCGGAGAATTGGAAGATTTGTCCGGACTGGAGGAAATTAAGAATATAAAGGGCGAGGAAACATTTACCACAGGCAGTGGAGATACGATTAGCTGGAATGCAAAGGGAAATGATATTTATTATCAGGGAACGACGGAGAAAGAGCTTCCTGTGGAGGTGAAGGTTTCTTACAAATTAGACGGGAAGGAAGTAAGTGCTGAAGAATTTAGTGGAAAAAGCGGAAAAGCGGAGATTCATATTGAATATGTTAATAAAACAAAGGAAAAAGTGATGGTGGACGGAAAGGAAGAAGAGATGTATCTGCCGTTTACCATGGTTACGACAATGATGCTTCCTACCGATGAATATAAAAATGTGACCATTGACAGTGGAAAAATCATTTCCGATGCGGATAAGGATATTGTAGTAGGACTTGGATTTCCCGGTTTAAAAGATAATCTGGATTTGGAAGAGCTGGATATTGACCTGCCGGAAAGTATTACCATTACGGCTGACGTTAAAAATGTATCCGTCGAACCTACGATTACGGTAGCGTCGTCTACAATGTTGGAACAATTTGGACTGGAAGACGTAGATGATTTTGATAGTTTTGGGGATTCGATTGATGAGCTGGCAAATGCATCTGAACAGTTGGTGGATGGTTCGGCGCAGGCGGCAGACGGAGCTAAGCAGCTTTCCGATGGCTCAGCAGAACTTTCGGCCGGTGCAGGAACGCTGGCAGGCGGCAGCGGCTCACTTGCAGATGGGGTAAATGAATTGGCGGACGGCGTGAATCTTTTATACAACAAATCCGGGGATTTGACTGCCGGTGTGAATAAACTTGCAGATGGCGTAAATGCCTATGCAGGAGGCGTCAGTGATCTTGCGGCAGGCAGCGGACAGCTCGCCGTGGGAGCAGAAGCGCTGGAAGAAGGTGTGCTTACCGCCCAGGCAGGACTTGCAAGCGCGAAAGACGGTGCGGATAAAGTCGTGGCGGGCTGTGGCAGCGTGAATGAAGGAATTACAGGCATCAGAGGAGGAATGGATTCTTTATCACAGGCTCTTACGGGAGCGGCACAAGCGGCGCAGGGAATTGGCGTACAGATTCCGTTGGACGGCGTGGCGTCTGATGCGGCGGAGGCGGCTTATGCTTCTGTGGTTGACACGCTGACGGCAAACGGACTGTCTCAGGAAGAGGCGGAAACTGCAGCAGCGGCAGTTTCCCAGTCTGTTGGAAATGCTGTCAGTACATCCCTTGCCGGTGCAGCGGAGAATACGACGGTAACAGGAACCACGGAACTTGCTCAGGCAATCGGGACGGCACAATATGTCTTGCAGCAGATGCAGGGCGGTGCAGACAATCTTGCGGCAGGAATGGGGACGCTCACAGAAGGTGCCCAGGGACTTCAGGCAGGAATCGGAGCATTGTCTGACGGAAGCGGAGCATTGGCTTCCGGCGCCGCGCAGGTTTCGGACGGGGCAGACAGCCTGGCAGCCGGAGCAGCGCAGTTGAATGCAAATAGCAGTCTTCTGCTTAACGGAACAAAAGAGCTGCAAGACGGAGGCACTCAGCTTGCCGCCGGAGTCGGTCAGCTCGCCGCGGGAGCTAATGCGGCGGCAGCCGGAGCAACGGCAGTAGACGAAGGGGCAGATGCATTAAAAACAGGAGCCGAAACCTTACAGGACGGAGCTGCATCACTGGCAGATGGCAATCAGGAACTTGCCGATGGTATGAAAGAATTTAAAGAGACAGGAATTGACAAATTAGTGGAAATCTTTGAGGGAGATATTAACACGGTAATAGAGAGAATCCAGGCAATGTCAGACCTGGGAAGAACGTATAAATCCTTTGCCGGAATCAAAGAGGGAATGGACGGAAGCACAAAATTCATCATCGAAACAGAAGGAATTTAATTAATTGCAGACGTAGTAAAGCGACGCTTTACTACGTCTGCAATTAACATTTACCCTGTACCTAACCGCGATTTGTCCTGTACCTAATTGTTTTCCGGCTCTTTGCCGCAGGTATTGACAGAGGGGAATCAGAGGGATACAATGACCCATAAAGAACCAGAAATGCTGGATGATGAGAGGTGAATACAGGGTGGATGCTTATAGCAGTTTTGCAGAAGTTTATGATACATTTATGGATAATGTCCCTTATGAAGAGTGGGCGGAATATTTGGCAGCAATTTTAAGAGAATACGGAATTGAAGATGGCCTTGTTCTGGATCTGGGCTGCGGCACAGGCAGTATGACGGAGAAGATGGCGGCGAAGGGATATGATATGATTGGAGTGGATAATTCCGGGGAAATGCTGGAGATTGCCATGGAAAAGAAGGAGAAAAGCGGCTGGGATATTCTTTATTTAATGCAGGATATGCGGGAGTTTGAGTTATATGGAACCGTCCGCGGAGTAATCAGCGCCTGCGATTCAGTCAATTATATTACGGACGAGAAGGAACTTGAGCAGGTATTTCGTCTGGTAAATAACTATCTGGATCCGAAAGGAATCTTTATTTTTGATTTTAATACAGAGTATAAATACCGGGAAGTTCTGGGGAACCAGACGATAGCAGAGGATAGGGACGATTGCAGTTTTATCTGGGAAAACTATTATTATGAAGACCAGCAGATGAATGAATATGAATTGACGCTTTTTATCAAAGAAGAAAAAGAGCTGTATCGGAAATATCAGGAGCTTCATCTTCAGAGAGCCTATACCTTAGATGTGATGAAGGACTTGATTGCGTGGGCGGGGCTTGAGTATGTAACTGCCTATGACGCCTATACCATGGATCCGCCTCACGAAAAAAGTGAGAGAATCTGCGTGGTAGCAAGAGAGCAGGGAAAATAATTGCTATTTTAAGCTGAAAAAGATATACTATTAAAAGAGAAAAAGGAAGAAGAAAGGAATCAAAGGAGATGACAGATTATATCGTAAGGGCAACGGCGGCGGATAATCAGATCCGTGCATTTGCGGCGACAACAAGAGACGTGGTTGAGACTGCCAGGGAACATCATGGGACAAGCCCTGTGGCAACGGCAGCCCTCGGGCGGCTTCTGACGGCGGGAACGATGATGGGAAGCATGATGAAAAACGATACAGACATGCTGACCCTGCAGATTCGCGGAGATGGCCCTTTGGGAGGAATTACGGTTACGGCAGATGCACATGGCGATGTGAAAGGGTATGTGCTCAATCCGGAGGTTATGCTTCCGCCGAAGAATGGGAAACTGGACGTGGGAGGGGCGGTAGGAATCGGTCTTCTGAATGTCATTAAGGATATGGGGCTGAAGGAACCTTATGTCGGGCAGACCATCCTTGTAACCAGTGAGATTGCGGAGGATCTGACCTATTATTTTGCAAATTCTGAGCAGGTGCCTTCTTCCGTAGGATTGGGCGTGCTGATGGAAAAAGACAATACAGTCCGGCGTGCAGGAGGATTTATTATCCAGCTCATGCCATTTGCAGAAGAGAAAACCATTGACAAACTGGAGGAAAATCTAAAGAAAGTAACTTCTGTCACAGAGCTTTTGGATAAGGGCTATACGCCGGAGCAGCTATTAGAAGAGCTTCTCGGGAATTTGGGATTGGAGATTACGGATACAATGCCTTCCAGATTTTATTGTAATTGCTCGAAAGAAAGAGTGGAGCAGGCAGTTGTGAGCATTGGAAGAAAGGATATCCAGGAAATGATTGATGAGGGAGAGGATATTGAGGTGAAATGTCACTTCTGCAATACAGCGTATACGTATACGATTGAGGAATTAAAGGAAATTATAAAGAGAAGCAGATAACAAAAAAGGGATGCGTAGGAGGACAGTATGAGACAGGGATTTGTGAAGGTGGCGGCTGCAACACCGGATATCCGGGTGGCGGATGTGGATTACAATACAGAGCAGATTTGCCGGATGATGGATGAGGCGGCAGGGGAAGGAGCCAAGATTATCGTGTTCCCGGAGCTTTGTATTACCGGTTATACCTGCAGCGACTTATTTACCCAGGAGGTGCTGCTTGACCATGCAAGAGAAGCGCTCCGCAAGATTGCGGCGCATACGGCGGATAAGGACGCACTGATTTTTGTAGGAGCGCCCATCTCTGTGGACGGGGAGCTTTATAATGTGGCGGCGGCGCTGAATCATGGCAGGATTCTGGGATTGACGACGAAGACATTTCTCCCGAATTATGGGGAGTTTTATGAAATGAGACAGTTTCGGGAAGGCCCGGAAACTGCCAGAGAAATTTTCTTTGATGGAGAAAAGGTTCCGTTTGGCCCGCAGATTCTATTTACGGCTTCCTGTATGGAACAGTTGGTGGTGTCGGCAGAAATCTGTGAGGATGTCTGGTCTCCGATACCGCCCAGTATTGAGGCGGCAAGAGAGGGGGCAACGATTATCGTCAATTGTTCTGCCAGTGATGAGACCATCGGCAAGGCGGCTTACCGCCGGAGCCTGATCGAAGGGCAGTCGGCGCGGCTAATTGCCGGATATGTCTATGCAAATGCGGGAGAAGGTGAATCCACCACAGATCTGGTATTTGGCGGACACAATATAATTGCGGAAAATGGAACCGTCCTTGCTGCCAGCAAGCGGTTTCAGAATGGCGTTATTTATACCGAAATTGATGTGAAGCGCCTGCTGAGTGAGCGGAGGAAGAATACCACCTTCCAGACGGCGGGAGAGCGGCGGCTGTTCCGTGTACCCTTTGAGATAGAGATGACACAGACCCGGCTTACCAGGAAGTTTGACTCCCGTCCTTTCGTGCCGGGGGCAGAAGCAGAGCGGGCGAAACGCTGTGAGGAGATTCTGACGATCCAGGCGATGGGGCTGAAGAAACGTCTTGCCCACACCCATGCTAAGAGTGCGGTAGTAGGAATTTCGGGCGGATTAGATTCTACATTGGCTCTTTTGGTTACGGCGAAAGCATTTGATTATCTGGAAATGGACAGGAAGCAGATAATTGCAGTGACAATGCCGTGCTTCGGGACGACAGACAGAACCTACAGAAATGCATGTAAGATGGCAGTAAAGCTGGGGGCTTCTCTGCGGGAAGTGCCGATTGCAGAGGCGGTAACGCAGCATTTTAAAGATATTTGCCATGACCCGGAAGACCACAGTGTTACGTATGAGAATTCACAGGCACGTGAGCGCACTCAGGTTTTGATGGACATTTCCAATCAGGAAGGCGGACTGGTTATCGGCACGGGCGATATGTCCGAGTTAGCGCTGGGATGGGCTACTTACAATGGAGATCATATGTCCATGTATGGGGTGAATGCGTCTGTGCCTAAGACTTTGGTGCGCCATCTTGTACAGTATTATGCCGATACTGCAGAGGATGAAGAATTGAAGACGGTGCTTTACGATGTACTGGATACGCCGGTAAGCCCGGAACTTCTTCCGCCAAAAGACGGAGAGATCGCCCAGAAGACAGAAGACTTGGTGGGTCCCTATGAGCTGCATGATTTTTATCTGTATTATATGCTTCGCTTTGGCTATGAACCGGCAAAAATCTACCGCCTTGCGAAGCTTGCATTTGCCGGGGAATATGATGAGGAAACCATTCAGAAATGGCTCCGCACATTCTGTTGGAGGTTCTTTAGCCAGCAGTTCAAACGCTCCTGCCTGCCGGATGGACCCAAGGTAGGTACCGTGGCTCTGTCACCCCGGGGAGATTGGAGAATGCCAAGTGATGCCTGTGTGGCAAGCTGGCTCAGGGATTTGGAGAAAGGTATAGGTATGGATTAATTATGGAAGCGAAAAAAGAGATGGCTGTAGAGCGGTTTATGAAAGGGTATAATTGCTGCCAGGCGGTGGCGTGTGCCTACTGCGAAGAGCTGGGGATGAGAGAAGAAGATGTATTTAAGATGACGGAAGGTTTTGGCTCCGGCATGGGCGGGCTTAAGGACACCTGCGGGGCAGTGACAGGGATGTTCCTTACCATCAGCCTTGCGAACAGTGCGGGAGATATGGAGAATCCGAAACTTACCAAGGCAGATACCTACAGGAAGTTCCGGGAGGCAGCTGCAAAATTCCGGGACGAGATGGGTTCCATCTATTGCCGGGATCTGTTGACGGAGAAGGGGCAGCAGCCCCTGTCATGCTGCATCCGCTGCGTAGAATGTGCTGCGGGAATTGTGGATAAATTCACGAATGACCATACGAAAGGATTATAATATGAAGGCATTTCAGTTGAAAATTGTCATTAAGAATTCCAAGCCTCCCATCTGGCGAAGAGTCATTGTCCCGGCAGGGATTACCTTCTCCCAGCTGAGTATGATATTGAACGAAGTTATGGGATGGAGCGGTTATCATTCCTTTGAAGTTGAATTTTATCATCTGGAGCTTCGGATCATTGAGGATGCAGATGAGTTTATGGATATAGGATATGGACCTTATGATTACCTTGAGGCAAGTACGACATATATCAGGGAATATCTGGAAGAAAACGATTGGTTTACTTATACATATGACCTGGGAGATGACTGGCAGCACCGGGTAACGGTAGAGAAAATCATAGATGATTATTCCGAGGAGTATCCCCGTGTTATAAAATACAAGGGAAATTGCCCGCCGGAGGACTGCGGCGGTATCTATGGCTATTATGATTACATGGATATTATAAAGGATGAGAATCATCCGGAATACGAAGAACGGCTTGCCTGGCTGGAGATGCAGGGATATCCGTGTGAGTATGATATGGAAGCGGTTAATCACAGGCTGCAGGAACGGTATTTCTATCGATGGGGAAAAGGCGAGAAGCGGATGCAGAGTGAGCTTTATGAGGATATATACAATGGCAGGTTGGGCCTTTGCGCTACGAAGAAGGATAAGAATAAGAACTCGCAGATTATAAAGTCCGGTAAGCATGTAATGGAAGAGTCTTTTCAAAAAATGGCGGATATGCTAAAATATTCTGTTTTTCAGCCGGAAGAGGAGCGGACGACTCTGGAAGCGGTTTTTTCAGATTTTGAGAAAGAAGATCTGAAAGAAATTGCCAGAGATAAAGGATTGACGGGAATTTCCGGACTCAATAAAAATAAGCTGATAGAAAGAATCGTTGCTTATATGCTGAAACCGGAGGTTATGGAACAGTATTTTCTGTGTCTGGGAGATGCGGAAATAGAAGAATTTGAAAAGGCCGCCAGGGCAGATGGATTGTATGAATCCCGGGATTGCAACAATCTCATGAGTCTGTATGAAGCGAATTATGTCGGTATGGTTACGGATGGGAGAGTGGTAGTGCCGAAGAAAGTGGCGGAGATATATCGGTCTTTTAAGGATGCGGGATTTGAAGATGAGAGGAAGAAACGCAGTTATCTGCTGTACTGTCTCAGAGCGTCCGGGATTCTGCATGGGATTGTTCCGGAAGAAGTTCTGATGCAGCTTGTGAATAGAAATCCGGATGTGCGGATGACAGTGGATGAAGTGAGGGAAAAAATTGAGAAAATCCCGCCGGAGTTTTCGGAATCTGTCATTGTGAATCATAACGTATACCAATGTGAGTTTTATCCGGATGATCGGGGGCTGCTTCAGGTTCAGGGAAATAAGGAATATTATATCCCAAGCTATGAAGAAATTATTTGCCTGGGAACAAAAGGGAGTTTCCCCGTCTGTAAGCAGGCGCGCGAGCTGAAAAAGTATCTGACAGGTAAAATGAATGTATTTGTGGATGAGATAGATTTTGTAATAGGGATTATCCAGAGAAAGATATGCAGCGGCTGTGATATGCAGGAGGTTTTTGATACGCTGGAAGAATTCGGCATGGTTCTTGAAAATGACAGGCAGTTGGAAGGATTGGTAAAGCGCATTCACGATTTGTGGAATCATACCAGAATGCTGACAAATCGGGGATTTACGCCGAATGAGCTGCGGAAGCAGAGCACGGGGATCCCGGCGCCCCATGGGCAGTCCGGTTCCGGGGAAATTATTCCCTTTAGTCAGGCAAAGAGCAGGAAAGTATATCCCAATGATCTATGCCCTTGTGGTTCTGGTAAGAAATATAAGAACTGCTGTAAAAATAAAAACTAATTCCCATCATAACAAAAGGCAGACCAAAGTGCATGGCCTGCCTTTTGTTACGTATTATAATTTAATGTTTTTGAATAAGTCGCCCAGGCTGGTTCCTATGCTTTCGGATTTGGGAATGACAACCTTTTCTTCTGGTTCGTCTCTTACCACTTCTTCCAGAGCCTTCATGCTGAGGCTGATCTTGCCGTCTTTGATGCCGATAACCTTTACCTTTACTTCATCGCCTACGTTCAAAACATCCTTTGGAGATTTGACGCGCTTCTGGCTGATCTGGGATACGTGGACAAGTCCGGACAGACCGTCCTCCAGGCGTACGAAAGCGCCATAATTCTGAAGGCTTTCTACCTTTCCTTCCATGACAGTTCCAACCTTTACGTTGGCAATCTTTTCTTCCATTTCCTTTTTGGCCTTTTCTTTCAGAATTTCTCTGGCAGATAATACAAGGCGGTTTTCAGCCTGATTTACGTCAATGACCCTGACCTCGATATCTTTTAAAAGATAAGTCTCCAGATCTTCGATGTAAGACAGGGACAATTTGGAAGCGGGAATGAATCCACGCAGCCCTTCTACCATGGCAATGGCTCCGCCATTCACAATTCCTTCAACCTTAACAGGGAGAATGGTGCCTTTTTCCATATAATCCTTTACAAGATTCCATGGGTTGGCGTCGTCAAAATGCTCTTCCAGATCGGCCATAGTTTCTTCCGGTGTTGCTTCTTCCGGCTTTGTCTCTTCTGGTGTTGTTTCTTCTGTAGCTGCTTCATTTTGTAATAATTCTTCGCTCATAATAATAGTCCTTTCTCATTCCGTATTTTTCAAACGTGCGTGTCAGTGGATACATGATATATGGATACGCAATGATTTTATTCGCACTTTCATTTATTATAGCATATAATACCAGTGTTGTTCAAAGAAAAAATGCAATAGAAGCATTTTCTGGTTGACGAAGGGCGAAAAAAATGGCAATCTTACTGTAGAGACATAGAAAAGGATGTGAAACTATGGAAAGAAGATCAGGAAGAGTATATGTTGTGGGGCATAAGAATCCGGATACAGATTCTATCTGCTCGGCAATTGCATATGCCCATTTGAAAAAAGAAATCACAGGGCGTGAGTATGTTGCAAAGCGTGCCGGTCAGATTAATGAAGAGACTCAGTATGTCCTGCGCAAGTTTAAAGTGGAGGCACCCAGATTATTGTCGAATGTAAAGCTTCAGGTAAAGGATATGGATATCCATAAGGCGAAAGGTGTAGAACCGAATGTTTCGATCAAGGATACCTGGGAGTTGATGAAGAAGGATGGAGTGAAGACGATTCCGGTTCTCAAGGAAGGAGAACTGGTAGGAGTCATATCGACAGGAGATATTGCAAAGTCTTACATGGATGTATATGACAGTACAATCCTTGCTGAGGCAAGAACTCAGTATAAGAATATTGTCGAGACATTAGACGGGACCCTTGTCTGTGGGAATGAGCATGGCTATTTTGTGAAGGGAAAGGTCACGATCGGAGCTTCCAGTCCGGAGATGATGGAAGAGTTTATAAGGAAGGATGACCTGGTAATTCTGGGCAACAGGTATGAATCGCAGGCTTGTGCGGTAGATATTGATGCAAGCTGTATTGTACTTTGCCAGAATGCAGAAGTGCCGGAGGAGCTGCTGACGAAGGCGGAGGAACAGAGTATTGTGATTATCAAGACGCCGTATGATACTTTTACAGCGGCGCGTCTGATTAATCAGAGCGTGCCGGTCAGATATTTTATGAGTACAGAACCATTGGTGACGTTCCACATGAATGATTATGTGGAGGATATTAAGGAAATTATGACGAAGAAGAAGTTCCGTGATTTCCCAATCCTGGACCGCCACGGTAATTTTAAAGGATTTATATCCAGGCGGCGGTTCATGAGCGTGAGTAAAAAACGGGTCATCCTGGTGGATCATAATGAGAAATCGCAGGCAGTGGATGGCATTGAAGAAGCGGAAATCATGGAAATTATTGATCATCACAGGCTGGGAAGCATAGAAACTATGGGACCGGTATTTTTCCGGAATCAGCCGGTAGGCTGTACAGCGACCATTATTTATCAGATGTATCAGGAAGCGGGAGTGGAGATTACACCGACGATAGCGGGGCTTTTATGTTCTGCCATTATTTCAGATACGCTGCTTTTCCGTTCCCCGACCTGCACGGCGGTAGACGAGGCGGCGGCGGAGGCGCTTGCTGAGATTGCGGATATTCAGCTGGAAGATATGGCTGCCGGGATGTTTAATGCCGGAAGCAATCTGAAGGGAAAATCAGCAGAAGAAATCTGTTTCCAGGATTTCAAACAGTTTACCGTGGGAGACAAGATATTTGGGGTAGGTCAGATTAATTCTATGAGTAAGGAAGAACTTCAGGAAGTAAGAAAGAAGCTGGAGCCATATCTGGAGAAAGCGATGAAGGAGCATGGCCTGGATATGATTTATTTGATGCTGACGGATATCCTGGACGAATCTTCAGAATTATTGTGCCAGGGACATGGTGCAAGAGAGACGATTATTGACGCCTTTGACCTGCCGGAGGATACGGAACATATGGTTCTGAAAGGGGTAGTGTCTAGAAAGAAACAACTGATTCCTGCGCTTGTGGGAGCGCTGCAGCAGTAAGTTACGGGAGGAAAAGAATGGAAAAAGAGACGTGGAAGCCGGGGAATATGCTCTATCCGCTTCCGGCGGTCATGGTAAGTGCGGCAGATAAGAAGGGGGAGCCGAATATCATCACGGTTGCATGGACAGGAACCATCTGTACCAACCCGGCGATGCTATATATTTCGGTAAGGCCTGAACGCTACAGTTATCATATGATAAAAGAGACGGGAGAATTTGTGGTAAATCTGACGACAGAATCCCTTGCCCGTGCGGCGGACTGGTGTGGTGTGAAATCAGGAAAAGATGTGGACAAATGGAAGGCCATGAAACTGACGCCGGTGAAAGCAGAGAAGCTGTCTTATGCTCCGATGATAGAGGAGAGCCCGGTCAATATAGAGTGCCGGGTGACAGAGATAAAGGAGCTGGGCAGTCATCATATGTTCCTGGCAGAAGTGCTGGCAGTGCACGTGGATAAGAAGTATATGAAGGCGAATGGCAAATTTGAACTGAATGATACGGGACTTCTTGCCTATTCTCATGGAGAATACTTTGGGCTGGGCAAGAAAAAGGGAACATTTGGCTTCAGTGTAAGAAAGAAGAAATAAAGGCATAAAAAGAAGAGGATGCTCTGAAAGTCATCAAATGACCGAAGAGACATCCTCTTTTATTACCTGCTAATTTTTGATTGGCTTAATCTTTAACCGGTAAATCCGAAAAAGAAGCACCGTACAAAGAATAAGCGATACAATTTCGGCAATGGGGATTGCCCACCATATCATATGAAGCCCAAAAGTAATGGAGAAGATATAAGCCAGGGGCAGGATAACAAATAGTTGTCTGGCAGCGGATACAATCAGGCTGTATACTCCATTTCCCAGAGCTTGAAATACGGAACTTGCCACAATCGAGTAACCGGCAAAAACAAAGCTCAGAGAGATAATTCGCAGTGCAGGAATGCCGATTTCCAACATACGGTCTGATGCATCAAAAAGATTGCGCAGCAAAAATCCCGGTGCAACCTGAAAAACAATCAATCCGACTATCATGATAGAAACGGCGATGATGATACTGAGTTTGATTGTCCGGGTGATCCGTTTTTTGTTCTGTGCCCCGTAGTTGTAAGCTATAATAGGAATCATTCCATTGTTCAGCCCGAACACAGGCATGAATACAAAGCTTTGCAGCTTGAAATATACACCGAAAACAGCAGCAGCAGTAGAAGAAAACATCAGAAGGATTTTATTCATCCCAAATGTCATAACAGAACTGATTGCCTGCATAATTATGGAAGGGACGCCCACTTTGTAGATGGCGGCAATGGTTTCTCTCTGTGGACGGAAATGGCGCATATTAATGTTGATTTCTTTATTTTTCTTCAGATTAAAGAAAAATGACATAAGACAGGCTGCAATCTGCCCGATTACTGTGGCAATGGCCGCACCCCTGACTTCCAGTCTTGGGAAACCGAAAAGACCGAAAATTAAAATGGGATCCAGGATAATATTAAGAATGGCTCCCGTACCCTGGGTAATCATATTGTAAATGGTTTTTCCGGTGGATTGCATCAGCCGTTCAAAAGTTACCTGCATGAAAACTCCGATGGACATTGTGCTGATGACGACCATATATTGGGTTCCGTATTCTGAAATGACGGGATTGTCTGTTTGAAGGGTAAAGAACAGGCGGGCACCCGCGTCTCCGATGATTCCAAATACAATAGCGCTTAAAATTGCAAGAAAAATTCCGTTTCTGGCTGCAGCGTTGGCTTCGTCAAATTTTTTTTCGCCCAGACATCGGGAAAGTAAAGAATTGATACCGACACCTGTTCCTGCAGAAACGGCAATCATAAGGTTCTGCACAGGAAAGGCAAGCGATACGGCCGTCAATGCGTCCTCGCTGAGCTGTGCGACGAACATACTGTCTACGATATTGTAGAGCGCTTGTACCAGCATAGAAATCATCATAGGTAATGACATAGAAATCAACAATTTTGGAACAGGCATAATTCCCATTTTATTTTTAGAAATTGTTGGACTACTCATGACATTTTCCTCCTTTGTTTTCCATATAAGTAGCAGCGCCTATTATAACATCCGGCAATTTATAATGCAATGAGCAACATACTGTTTTCGGCATTTTCATATATATGAAGAAGAATCCGGCGCAAAGGAGAGAGTTGGCGTGAAGAAATATTGGAAAAAAATTCTTGCATATTCATTGGTTTTAATCGTTTCGCTGGCTGTAGGAGGGCAGACAGGATTTCTTATGGAAAATGCAGACGATGTGGACGGAAAGGTGGAACCGGATATCATCCGGGGAGAAGAATTTGCAGAGGCGGCGGCCTACGTCAGCTCGTCCATGGTGACGGAGCCGCCCAAGATTGCGCTGACCTTTGATGACGGACCAAGCAGTAGTTGGACGCCTATACTTTTGGATGGATTGAAAGAACGGGGAGTAAAGGCTACTTTTTTCCTGATTGGAGAAAATGCAAAGAAAAATCCGGATCTGGTAAAGCGGCTTGATGAAGAAGGACATTTGATCGGTAATCATACTTATCATCATGTTGAAATAACCAAAGTATCGAATGAAGCGGCCTATCAGGAAATTATGGATGCGGATCAGGAGATTTATTCAATTACAGGGAAACATACGGAGTATATGCGGCCGCCCTTTGGGCTGTGGCAGCGTGATTTAGAGCTGGAGCTTGAAGTAATGCCGGTTATGTGGACGGTGGATCCGTTGGACTGGACCACAGAGAACGTAGATGAAATTGTGAATAAGGTAGTGACGGAAGCGGAAGAAAATGATATTATTCTATTGCATGACTGTTATAAAAGTTCTGTAGAAGCTGCGCTGCGTATTGTGGATATTTTGGCGGAAAGAGGCTTTGAATTCGTCACGGTAGATGAGCTGCTTATGAACTGATGGTTCCATGCCTGCTGATAAAATCAGGGTATAGAAGGTGGGACAATGATAACAGAAGAATGGAAGTGGAGAAAAAGACATGATACATGAATTTTCCAGGACAGAATTATTAGTGGGAAGAGAAAAGCTTGGGAAGCTGAAAGATTCGGCAGTGATGGTGCTGGGAGTGGGGGGCGTAGGCTCTCATTGTATTGAAGCACTTGCAAGGTGCGGTGTGGGGAAGTTGATTCTGGTAGACAATGATACGGTATCATTGACAAATATTAATAGGCAATCTATTGCATATCACAGTACGGTTGGAGAATACAAGACGAAAGTTATGAAAAAAAGAATTGAAGATATTTGTCCGGATACGGAGGTAAGAACCTATGAGATGTTTGTGATGCCGGAGAATATAGACTGTTTATTCAGAGAGCATGTGGACTATATAGTGGACGCCATCGATACGGTGACGGCGAAACTGGCTCTCGTACAGAAGGCTGCGGAATACCAGATCCCTATAATCAGCAGTATGGGAACCGGCAACAAGCTGCATGGTGAATTATTTGAGATAACAGATATCAGCAAAACCTCGGTTTGTCCGCTCTGCAAGGTGATGCGGAAAGAACTGCGGGCAAGGGGAATCAGGCATCTGAAGGTCTTGTATTCCAGAGAAAAGCCTGTGGATACTTCCGGACGGGAGACGGGAGAAGCTTCCGGCGCCAGAAGAAGCATACCCGGCAGCATTTCTTTCGTGCCCCCGGTGGCAGGGCTTTTGATTGCCGGGGAAGTAATCAGAGATCTTGCGGGGTTACAGGATGAATCAGGAAACTAGAGAAAACAAAGAGAAAGAAGAACCAGAGGGATAACTATGGATTTATTTGACTATGTCAGGGAACAAAATATGGAAAAGGAATCACCGCTTGCATCCAGATTGAGGCCGACGACGTTAGAAGAGGTGGTCGGGCAGCAGCATATTATCGGGAAGGACAAGCTGCTGTACAGAGCAATTAAGGCAGATAAGATCAGTTCCGTTATCTTCTACGGACCGCCGGGAACGGGCAAGACCACCCTGGCGAAGGTAATTGCCAATACCACCAGTGCAGAATTTACCCAAATTAATGCGACGGTGGCAGGGAAGAAGGATATGGAAGAAGTGGTGAAGCAGGCGAAAGAACTGCAGGGGATGTACCGGAAGAAAACCATTCTTTTCATAGATGAGATTCATCGTTTTAATAAAGGACAGCAAGACTATCTCCTTCCTTTTGTAGAGGATGGGACAATTATCCTGATTGGCGCGACCACGGAAAATCCTTATTTTGAGGTAAATGGAGCGTTACTTTCCCGTTCCAGCATTTTTGAATTGTATCCTCTTAGTAAAGAAGATATTAAAATATTGTTGAAACGGGCGGTGTATGACAAAGAAAAGGGAATGGGGAGCTATCATGCAGAGATAGACGAGGATGCCCTGGAATTTCTTGCAGATATTGCAGGCGGAGATGCGAGAAATGCGTTAAATGCAGTGGAATTGGGAATTCTTACCACAGAACGGAGTGAGGATGGAAAGATACATCTGACGCTGGATGTGGCAGGTGAATGTATCCAGAAGCGGGTGGTCCGCTATGATAAGACAGGGGACAATCATTACGATACGATTTCTGCATTTATAAAAAGTATGCGTGGTTCAGACCCTGATGCTGCAGTTTATTATCTGGCGAAAATGCTTTATGCCGGGGAAGATATTAAGTTTATTGCCAGGAGAATTATGATCTGCGCGTCAGAGGACGTGGGGAATGCAGATCCTATGGCGCTGACGGTAGCGGTATCCGCGGCTCAGGCAGTGGAGCGGGTAGGAATGCCGGAGGCACAGATTATCCTGTCACAGGCGGTGCTGTATGTGGCGACTGCTCCGAAGAGCAATTCGGCGGTGAATGCAATCACGGCGGCAACCCAAAATGTAAGGCAGTATAAAACAACAGTTCCGGCACATTTGCAGGATGCACATTACGGCGGATCCCAGAAGCTGGGGCATGGGGTCGGCTACAAATATGCTCACGATTATCCACATCACTATGTAGAACAGCAGTACCTGCCGGATGAAATTAAAGATGCCAGGTTTTATGAACCGGGGGATAACGGCAAAGAAAAAGAAATCAAAGAATGGATGGAATTTATCCGCAAACAGCATTGAGTTTTTAGATAACAAAATGTATAATTTCTATAAGTGATATCATCGTATACCGATGTAAAAGTATCTCAATGCATAAGTGGAGGGAATGCAAATGAAAGTATATGACACAGTAAAAAAAGTAGAATTAGAAGTTGACGGAACACGGGGATTGATTCAGTTGATGCGGGATGGACGCCAGGTGGATCTGTACTTGAAAGAGAAAAAATCCGACGAAGACGGATATATGAGCTGGGATGTAGAGCATTGGTCAAGCATTGACGTAAAGCGCTTTATCCGCTGTTATTCTCTGGAGGGGCGTGTGCTGGGTGAGTCTACCGGGCATAATATTTACGATCTGGAGAATGAGTTCAAGCCGGACGAAGCGGCAAAGGTGGAACTGAGCTAGTTAATTGCAGACGTAGTAAAGCGTCGCTTTACTACGTCTGCAATTAACATTTGTGGTGTACCCAACTGCATTTTGCCCTGTACCTGATTAGACGGAAGGAGGGCTGAAATGGCAACATGCAGACGAAAAAAGAGTGCAACAGGTATTTATCATGTTGTAGTAAAAGGAATAAATAAAGAAAAAATATTTTATATGCAGCGTGAAAAACTTTACTTAAAAAAGATTATTTTAAAACATCTTGAGAAACTGGAAGTTGAAATATATTCATATTGTATTATGTCTAATCATGCCCATTTTATCATTCGGGCAGAAATCGAAGTATTATCTTTGTTCATGGCTAAGGTTTTAGCAGAGTACGCATCCTATTATAATTATAAACATCGTCGAAATGGACATGTCTTTCAAAATCGTTTCATGAGTGAGTGTATTGAGAATGACAGATATTTTTGGACATGTTTAAGATATATTCATCTGAATCCTGTGAAAGCTAATATGGTAAAAAATCCGGTGCGCTATAAATATAGCAGTATGGCAGATTATATGACAGAAACGACAGGCATATTGGATTCAAAAGCAATTCGTATATATAAAGAACATTTTCGTGATTATTCTGAGTTTGAAGATTTTCATAGAATACGGCAAACAGAATTATTTTTAGATTATTCGGATGATGTGAAATTGCAATATATGGAGCTTGCATTATATATTGCAGAAAAGTTATATGAAGAAAAGAAGCTGACGTTATTGCATCAGGTATTTGAAGAAAAGGAAAACAGGAAAGAGTACATAAAAAGATTGTGCGAGAAATTAAAAATAGGTGTACGAAGAGCAGAAAAATTGTGTACGGATGTTTATAATAAAGTGGATAGTGGATAGATAGGTACAGGGGAAATGACAGTTGGGTACACCACAAATGTTAATTGGGGACGTAGTAAAGCGTCGCTTTACTACGTCCCCAATTAACAAAATAAAAAAAATATAAACAGTGTTGACAAATGAAAGCAGTAGTGCTAAATTAATAGTCGTAAAGATTAGCACTCGGATTAAATGAGTGCTAACAGAAAGAAGAAGGAGGCGAAGAGATGCAGGCGAAAGACCAGCTGGGTGAGAGAAAGATGAAAATATTACACGCAATCATCCAGACATATTTGGAAACAGGCGAGCCGGTAGGTTCAAGAACCATTTCCAAATATACGGATTTGAATCTGAGTTCTGCTACCATCAGAAATGAGATGGCGGATCTGGAAGAGCTTGGCTATATTCTACAGCCTCACACATCCGCAGGGCGGATTCCTTCTGACAAAGGTTACCGGTTATATGTAGATATGCTGATGGAGGAGAAGGAGCAGGAGCTCAATGAGATGCAGGAACAGATGCTTGAGAAGGCAGATAAGATGGAACTTCTTCTGAAGCAGGCAGCAAAGGTTCTCGCGAACAACACCAATTATGCTACAATGATTTCGACTCCCATGAACAGTGCTAATAAGATTAAGTTTATTCAGCTTTCACAGGTTGATGAAGAGCAGATTATTGCAGTGATCGTGCTGGGAGGCAATGTGATTAAGAACAAAATCATTACCGTAGGCGAAGAGCTTAGCAGTGAAAATCTTCTCAAGCTGAATATGTTGCTGAATACCACACTTAATGGTATGTCCATAGAAGAGATTAATCTGGGGCTGATTGCAAGGCTGAAGGAGCAGGCAGGGATTCACAGTAAGGTAATTAGTAATGTGTTGGATGCTGTGGCTGATGCTATCCAGATCGACGAGGATATGCAGATCTACACCAGCGGGGCGACCAATATTTTCAAATATCCGGAACTTTCGGATAAGCAGAGTGCGCAGGAAATCATCAGTGCATTTGAAGAGAAGCAGCAGCTTACCGAACTGGTGACACAGACACTGTCACAGGAAGAGAATACCGGAATTCAGGTATATATCGGAGATGAGACACCGGTTCAGACCATGAAAGACTGCAGCGTTGTAACTGCAACTTATGAATTGGGAGATGGTATGAAGGGAACAATTGGTATTATCGGACCGAAGCGGATGGATTATGAACATGTATTAAAATCGCTGAAGCATTTGCAGAATGAGCTGGATGCGATTTTCCATAAAAAAGTGTAAGAAAGGTGGAAGGACCCTTGGATAAAAATCAGGAAATGAATCAGGAGAAGAGTCAGGAAGAGATGGTGAAAGAAGCCGTCGAAGAGGCGAAGAAAGCAGCGCAGCAGGAAAATGCTGAGAAGACTCCGGCTGAGGAAGAGACTGGCGCAGAGACGGCAGAGGATGTCCCGGAGGACGGACAGGAGCCTGAGGATGGTTCTGAGGAAGAACCGTCAGAGGATGGACAGAAAAAGAACAAGTTTTTCGGGAAAAAGAATAAAAAAGATAAGAAAGATGAGAAAATAGAAGAGCTGACGGATAAACTTACCCGTCAGATGGCAGAGTTTGATAACTTCCGCAAGCGTACAGAAAGGGAGAAGTCCCAGATGTACGAAGTAGGGGCGAAAGATATCATAGAAAAGATTCTTCCGGTTGTAGACAATTTTGAGAGAGGGCTTGCAGCGGTGGCCGGAGAAGAAAAAGAAAATCCATTCGTTCAGGGAATGGAGAAGGTTTATAAGCAGCTTATGACGACACTGGAAGAGGCAGGCGTAAAGCCCATAGAGGCTGTCGGTCAGGAATTTAATCCTGATTTCCACAATGCAGTTATGCATGTGGAAGATGAGAGCTTCGGGGAAAATATCGTAGCCGAAGAATTCCAAAAAGGATATATGTATCGTGACTCCGTAGTGAGACACAGTATGGTCAAGGTTGCGAATTAATATTGGTAATTTAAATTCATTATAGGAGGAATAGAATCATGGGAAAAATAATTGGTATTGACTTAGGTACAACAAATAGCTGTGTTGCCGTTATGGAAGGCGGACAGCCGGTAGTCATCGCAAACACAGAAGGCGCGAGAACAACACCGTCCGTAGTTGCATTTACAAAGACAGGTGAGCGTCTGGTGGGCGAGCCGGCAAAGCGTCAGGCAGTAACGAACGCAGAGAAGACAATCTCTTCTATTAAGAGAGAGATGGGTTCAGATTATAAAGTGACAATTGATGGTAAGAAATATTCTCCGCAGGAGATTTCCGCAATGATTCTGCAGAAACTGAAAGCAGATGCAGAAGGATATCTTGGAGAGAAGGTTACGGAAGCAGTCATTACCGTTCCGGCTTATTTTAACGATGCACAGCGTCAGGCTACCAAGGACGCAGGTAAGATTGCAGGCCTTGATGTAAAGCGTATTATCAACGAGCCTACGGCAGCGGCTCTTGCATATGGCCTGGATAATGAAAAAGAGCAGAAGATCATGGTATACGACCTTGGCGGCGGTACATTTGATGTATCTATCATTGAAATCGGCGACGGTGTTATCGAAGTACTTTCCACAGCGGGCAATAACAGATTGGGCGGAGATGACTTCGACCAGAAGATTACAGATTATATGCTGGCTGAGTTTAAGAAGATGGAAGGCGTAGATCTGTCTGTAGATAAAATGGCACTCCAGAGATTGAAAGAAGCGGCAGAGAAGGCGAAGAAGGAATTATCTTCTGCTACAACAACCAATATTAATCTGCCGTTCATTACAGCTACAGCGGAGGGTCCGAAGCATTTTGATATGAATCTTACAAGAGCTAAGTTTGATGAGCTGACACATGACCTGGTAGAGAAGACAGCAGAGCCTGTGACAAGAGCATTATCTGATGCGGGAATTACAGCTTCTGAGCTGGGTCAGGTACTTTTGGTAGGCGGTTCTACACGTATCCCGGCGGTACAGGATAAGGTAAGACAGCTTACAGGAAAAGAGCCGAGCAAGTCTTTGAACCCGGATGAATGTGTAGCGCTCGGCGCTTCTGTACAGGGCGGTAAATTAGCCGGAGATGCAGGCGCAGGCGACATCCTTCTTCTGGATGTAACTCCGCTTTCTCTTTCCATCGAGACAATGGGTGGTGTTGCAACAAGGCTGATTGAGAGAAATACGACGATTCCTACAAAGAAGAGCCAGATTTTCTCTACGGCAGCAGATAACCAGACAGCAGTAGATATTAACGTCGTACAGGGTGAGAGACAGTTTGCAAGAGACAATAAGTCTCTCGGACAGTTCAGACTGGATGGAATTCCGCCGGCACCGCGTGGAATCCCGCAGATTGAAGTTACTTTCGATATTGATGCCAATGGTATTGTAAATGTTTCTGCGAAAGACCTTGGAACCGGAAAAGAACAGCATATTACGATTACGGCAGGTTCTAACATGTCCGACGAAGACATTGATAAAGCTGTAAAAGAAGCAGCGGCATTTGAGGCGCAGGATAAGAAGCGTAAAGAAGGTATTGACGCAAAGAATGATGCAGACGCTATGGTATTCCAGACCAGAAAGGCAATGGAAGAAGTAGGAGATAAGCTGGATGCAGCAGATAAGGCAGCGGTTGAGGCTGACTGCAAAGAGCTGGAAGATCTGCTTGCAAAGATTAATATGGATGATATATCCGATGCGCAGGTTGCAGAGATGAAAGCCGGCAAGGAGAAGCTGATGGCAAGCGCCCAGAAGCTGTTTACCAAGGTTTATGAACAGGCCGGAGCGGCAGGAGCCGCAGGTACACAGGGAGCAGGCCCTGACATGGGAGCAGGAGCAGGTCCGGCGCCGGATGGATTCGCAGGCGATGATGTAGTAGACGGAGATTATAAGGAAGTATAAACATGGCTGAGACAAAGAGAGATTACTATGAAGTGTTGGGCGTCGCTAAAGATGCTGACGAAGCGACTCTTAAAAAAGCGTATAGAAAAGTAGCCAAAAAGTATCACCCGGATATGAATCCGGGTGATGCTGAAGCTGAAAAAAAGTTCAAAGAAGCATCCGAAGCTTATGCAGTCTTAAGTGATCCGGAGAAACGCCGGCAGTATGATCAGTATGGTCATGCTGCATTTGAAGGTGGAGCAGGCGGAGCGGGAGGTTTCGGTGGATTTGACTTCAACGGAGCTGATTTCAGTGATATCTTTGGCGACATTTTTGGCGATTTGTTTGGCGGTGGCAGAAGAAGCGGACGTGCGAGCCAGGGACCGATGAAGGGTGCGAATATCCGCAAAGGTGTGCGTATTACCTTTGAAGAAGCGGTTTTTGGGTGCGAGAAAGAGCTGGAGGTCGTGTTAAAGGAACCTTGCAGTAAATGTAATGGTACTGGAGCGAAGCCGGGGACATCGCCGGAGACTTGTTCAAAATGTGGCGGTAAAGGACAGATTGTCTATACACAGCAGTCCTTCTTCGGAACGGTTCAGAATGTCCAGACTTGTCCGGATTGCCGGGGAACCGGTAAGGTGATTCGTGAGAAATGTCCGGATTGTGGAGGAACAGGTTACACGGCAAGCAAGAAGAAGATATCCGTATCTATTCCGGCTGGTATCGATAACGGGCAGAGTGTAAGAATCCGTGAAAAAGGTGAGCCGGGTGTCAATGGCGGACCGAGAGGAGATTTGCTGGTAGAGGTGACGGTATCCAGACATCCGATTTTCCAGCGGCAGGATATGCATATTTTCTCTACCGTGCCGATTAGTTTTGCCCAGGCAGCGCTTGGCGGAGACATCCGCATCAAGACAGTAGACGGAGAAGTATTGTATAATATAAAACCAGGAACCAAGACAGATACCAAGGTCCGTCTGAAAGGAAAAGGCGTGCCATCCGTGCGGAATGCGCAGGTGCGCGGCGATCATTATGTGACGCTGGTAATTCAGACACCGGAGAGACTGAGCGCAGAGGCGAAGGAAGCTCTGAGAAGATTCGATGAGCTGACAGGAAATTCTCTGAACCAGGTGTCGGGTGAGGACAAAGGAAAACCTAAGAAAAAAGGATTTATGGATAAAGTAAAAGAAGCCTTTGATGATTAATTCATCAGAGGCTTTTTCTTTGTTTACAGATGTTGGTAGTAGAATATGGCAAGCTGCGTCCGGTCCCGCAGGCATAGCTTATCCAGGATACTACTCAGATAATTCCGCACGGTTCCTTCACTCAGATATAATTTTTCTGCGATTTCACGGTTGCTTAATCCGTCTGCGACGAGGGTTATGATCTTATATTCCCGTTCGCTTATTTCGTAGTCGTCATAATTAAATTTTGACTTTTTTTGAAGAAGATCAGGAATGCGGGATACAATCTCAAGTCCGAAAACGGTCTGTCCGGTGCAGACAGCTTTAATTGCAGGAACAATGCTGGTATAATCCTGTTTGAGAAGATATCCCTTTACGCCGAATTTTAATGCTTTCACGATATATTCGTCGTCGGAGAAGGTGGTAAGGAGGAGAATCTTAGCATTCGGGAATTCAGAAAGAATTTGCTCGGATGCTTCCAGCCCGCTCATTTCCCTCATGCGAATGTCCATAAGAAGTACGTCCGGTTTGTGCTTTCGGTACAGGGAAACGGCGTCTTTCCCGTCTGTGCCGGTTCCGCATACACAGACAGAACCATCCGTTTCCAGGATGGTTTTTAAAGCACCGGCAACTAGAATATCGTCATCGACAATCAATATATTTATCATTTTAGAGAGCCTCCTTTTTTGGTATGGTAATAAAGATGCGGAATCCGTTTTCTATCTGAATCTGCAGATTCCCATCCAGAGAATCTACACGGTCTTTTATATTAGTCAGCCCCATCCCTGTTCCGTCTGTCAGCTTAGAAGTTTTGATATCCGTACCATTATCCTCAATGATAAGCTGATAGAGTGCAGGATGTTCACGGACGAGGATGTGTACCCGGTCGGCGTTGCTGTGCTTTATGACATTGTTCAGGGCTTCTCTTATAATAGCAATAAAACCATATCTGACAGCTTGCGGTATTTGAAAACCCATATCGTACTCCATTACAGCGGGGCAGAAAGAAAAAGATTCTATAAGATTATCCAGAGTTTCCTTCAGGTTGACAGACTCATCGTGTAGATCGTGAACACTTTTCCTTATATCGGTCATGGCAGTGTTCAGAGTCTCTTCCAGTTGGGAGAGGAGAGGGGTTAAGCCTTCTTCTTTATTGATTGCTTTCGCTGCTCCGGTTAGCAGAATAGAGCGGGAAAGCATATGTCCGGTATTATCATGGATTTCTCTTGCAATTCGGTTGCGTTCCTTCAGAACAGCATTGTAGATTTCGTAATTTTGTTTTTCCAGCAGTGACTGGTTCTTCTGTTTCAACAAGAGATTCCGTTCTACAGAGTCGTCCCGCATTTTTTTAAATTCTGCGTCAAGCATCTCATACAGAGAAGTTTGGTGATCCAGCCAGAGTGTAATTGCGCTTCCCAGTATCAGGAAGGGCAGGAGACGCCATGGAGCGTGGTGGAAATGAAAAAGGCAGAATTCCACCACTAAGATAAGAGAGAGGAATAACTTGTCTTCTGCAAATCCGTACAGGATGACGGGAAAAAACAGAAGAAAAGTGGGGAAGAAGATAGCAAAGCTTATATAAAATGCAGCCAGTATAATGTGGAGGCTTCGCTGCCTGAAATAATACCCCAGAAAGGAATAGATGACGGCAGAAAGAAAGGCGGCAAGAAAGGCTGTATCTGCTTCCTGCAGTAATACAGCGCCCAGACAATATATAAGTAAAATGATTCTGTCGAGAATTCTGCTCATATGGCCCCCTCGTCGCCGGTTTTTATATGACAATTGTCATATGAAGTGCTGACACCTGACACTATCATTATAAGGCGGGAACGGTTATACTACAAGTGACAAATGTCAGAGAGGAGGATTTTATGGTTACAATTACGAATCTGGTGAAAAGATATGACGACCTGGTGGCGCTGGATCACCTGAATCTGGAGATAAAAGAAGGAGAGATTTATGGGCTTTTGGGGCCAAATGGTTCCGGAAAGACGACGGCAATTAACTGTATGCTGGCTCTTTTGAAATATGATAAAGGAAGCATTCAGATTATGGGGGAAGAAATGCGCCCGGACAGTTATGAAATTAAGAAGAATATTGGTGTGGTGATGCAAAATGTTGCCGTTTTTGAGCAGATGTCTGTCTGGGAAAATGTTGACTATTTTTGTGGATTGTACATAAAGGATAAAAAGAAGAGAAAAGCACTGACAGAAGAGGCGATTCAATTTGTGGGGCTGGAAGATTATAGAAAGAAGCGTCCGGGTAAATTGTCGGGCGGGCTTCTGAGACGGTTGAATATAGCCTGTGGTATCGTACACAAACCGAAATTAATTATTATGGATGAGCCGACGGTTGCGGTAGATCCACAGAGTAGGAATAAGATATTGGAAGGGATTCTGGAGCTGAACCGTCAGGGTTCTACCATTATCTATACTTCTCACTATATGGAAGAGGTGGAACAGATTTGTACCCGGATCTCAATCATGGATAAAGGAAGGGTTCTTGCTACGGGGACAAAAGAAGAGCTGAAAGGCATGATTAAAACCGGAGAGACGGTGACAATCGAGGCAATCGCCCTGGGAGACAAGGAACTTCAGGAGATAAAAGAGCTTCCCCATGTATTTGACATTTTCTATGAAGAGCAGATTTTGAAGATCCGTTTGAGCGGGGCAAAGCATAATCTGCTTAGAATCCTTCATTATCTGGAAGAAAAGGATATTGCATTTGGAAGAGTGTACTCGGAGCTTCCGACATTGAACGATGTTTTTCTGGAAATTACCGGGAAAGAACTGCGGGATTAGGAGGGGATACAGATGTTGCATTTGATAAAGTATCAATTCAGGCAGACCGTCAGGGAACATGTGACCATGTTCTGGGCGCTTGCTTTCCCGATTATTCTGGGGACACTGTTTTATATATCCTTTGGGAACAGTGATATGGGAGAAGATATGGATGTGATTGCAGTGGCGGTGGTGGAAGAGAACACTTCCGGCAGCGCACAAGCATTTCTCGCTTATCTGGATGCACTGGATGGAGATATTGTTGCATTGGAGCCTATGAGTAAGGACGATGCACTGGATGCTTTGAAGGCGGATGAGGTGGAAGGGATATTTTCCGTGGCAAAAGAACCGGAACTGATTGTGGCGAAGTCAGGGATTGAGCAGAGTATTCTGAAAGCACTTCTGGATACTTACCGGAAAAATACGGAAATAGCTCTGGCAGTCGGCGAGAAGCATCCGGAAGGCCTGGCGGATGCGATGGGAGAGCTGGAAGACTGGCGGGAGACGACGGAAGAAGTGAGCGTGGGCGGAAGGACGCTGAACCCGAACATCAGCTATTTCTTCGCGTTGATTGCCTATGCCTGCCTATCGGGAGCGTTCCTGGGAGTGAAGGGATGCCGTGACATCCAGGCGAATCTGTCAGCGTTGGGGGCAAGGAATTGCATTACGCCGACTCATAAAATGAAAATGCTGGTGAGTAATTTCCTGGTAATGTTTGGCATTCACTTTGTAAATATTATGATTCTGACAGTATACGTGAGGTTTGTCCTGGGAATTGATCTGGGCGGAAATCCCGGGGCGATTATATTGGTGAATCTGATGGGAAGCATGATCGGAGTATCTATGGGGATTTTGCTTGGATGCATCAACAGGGTATCGTTCAGTATGCGGATGGGCTTTTGCGTGCTGTTTACCTTGCTGCCGGGCTTTCTTGCGGGATTGATGTTTGGAGAGATGAAAAATATCATTGAGCAGCATTGTCCGCTTCTTAACCGTGTCAATCCGGCGGCGGTCCTGAGCGATTCTTATTATTGCATGGCGGTGTACAGCGATACCGGGCGGATGATGAGAAATCTTATAATTCTGGGATGTATGAGTGTGATTTTTGTACTTACTGCATTTCTGGTGACAAGGAGGGAAAGATATGACAGTATTTAAAGGATTTATGACGTTGGTAAAACGGAATATATTCACGTTCTTTCTCTATCTGGCTATTTTTATGACAATTTGTATTATGATACAGGTTCTGATCAGCGGTGAAGGAACGGTAAAGTTTGAAGAAGAAAGCCTTGAGATTGCTGTGATTGACCGGGATGGAGGAGAGCTTGCAAGAGGGCTTGCAAGTTATCTGGGTGGGAAGCATCATCTGACA
Source organism: Dorea acetigenes (assembly GCF_025567385.1). Taxonomy (NCBI): domain Bacteria; kingdom Bacillati; phylum Bacillota; class Clostridia; order Lachnospirales; family Lachnospiraceae; genus Dorea; species Dorea acetigenes. The sequence continues at coordinate 99,836 of NZ_JAOQJU010000007.1, read as the reverse complement.
GACATTGCGGATGACAAGAAAACCATCCAGGAAAATCTGTTTTACAGGAATATTTATTATGTGGTAACAATTCCAGAAAATTTTGAAGAAAAATGCCTGGAGGGGGAAGAAAAGCTAAAGACGACGAAGATTCCGGGAGCTTCCACTGCTTTTTATGTGGATCAGCAGATTGATACATTTTTAAACGATGTGAGAGTGTTGAAGGCAGCCGGATTTTCCACAGAGGAAGCAATAGCTGAAGTGGGTCGGATCGGAGAAATCAGTACGGACGTAACCTTGATTGATAAAAACGGACATGGCGGTCAGATGGCGCCCCATGCGTTTCTGTTTCAGTATCTTCCTTACATGATTCTTTCTGTATTGTGTTATATTATTGGTTTTGTTATGGTCGCTTACAGAAAGAAGGACGTGAGAAGGCGGATGCTCTGTTCGGCGGTCTCTCTTCGCAGCCAGAATGTGCAGCTTGTGGCAGCGTATCTGGTTATTGGCGCTGTACTCTGGATTATCTGTATGTGTATGCCGTTAGCCCTTTATGGAAAAGAATTTCTGCAGGATGGCAATCTGATTTACTATCTGCTTAATTCTTTTGTACTTACGCTGGTGTCTCTGGCGATTTCTTTCCTGATTGGCGTGCTGGTGGAGAAGGAAGAGGTTATTAACGGGGTGGTAAATGTCATTTCCTTGGGGATGAGTTTTACCTGTGGGGTGTTCGTATCTATGAGTGTTCTGGGAAAAGGGGTGCGGGCATTTGCACATTTTCTTCCCGTGTACTGGTATGAAATAGTAAATGAAATAATAGGAAGTAATGCAGAATTTACTGTGGCCCAGAAGACAACCATTTTTCAGGGAATCGGGATACAGCTTCTGTTTGCTGCGGCAATCCTGTCTGCAGGCCTTGCAGTCAGCAAATATAAAGAGCAGGAATAATTGAATTTGACACCTCCTTATGTTACAATACTTGATAAGTGTTGGATATAAGGAGGTTTGTTTTATGTATAATTTTACGCAGTATTCTCCGACAGAGATTGTGTTTGGAAGAGATACACAGAAGGAAGCCGGGAAGCTTGTGAAGAAGTGGGGCGGAAACCGTGTGCTGCTGGTATATGGCGGAGGCAGTGTGGTAAGGAGCGGTCTTCTTGATACAATAAAGAAGGAACTGGAAGGGCAGCAGGTTTCCTATACGGAGCTTGCGGGCGTGAAGCCGAATCCCAGGCTTTCACTTGCGCGGGAAGGCGTTAAGAAGGCAATTGCATTTCAGGCTGACATGATATTAGCAGTGGGCGGAGGAAGTGTTATTGACACGGCAAAGGCAGTCGCGCATGGCGCGGCGAATCCGGACAAGGATATCTGGGACGTATTCTGGATGCAGAAAGAACCGGTGACAAAGTCCCTTCCGGTAGGAGTGGTTCTTACGATTGCGGCTGCAGGAAGTGAGACCAGTGATTCTGCGGTTCTTACTAATGAGGAGACGGGCAGGAAGCAGGGGATTAGTACAGATTTTAACAGGCCCAAATTTGCAATTATGAATCCGGAGCTGGCGGCTACTCTTCCAAAATATCAGGTAGCATGTGGTCTTGTGGATATTATGATGCACACGCTGGAGCGGTATTTTACGCCGATATCCCAGGGAAATCAGATGACGGATGAGATTGCGGAAGGGCTTTTAAGGACGGTAATTGCCAATGGACCGAAAGCTTATGAGAATCCTGCAGATTATGATGCCATGAGTGAGATTATGTGGTGCGGAAGCTTATCCCACAATGGAATTACAGGACTTGGCAGACCGAAGGATTTCCTGAATCATAAGTTGGGACATGAGCTTGGCGCGAGATTTGACGAAGCTCATGGGGCGACCCTTTCCGCTGTGTGGGGAAGCTGGGCGCGCTACGTCTATAAGCTGGATGTGGAGAGATTTGCCCGTTACGGAGAGAAAGTATGGGGAATTCGAGAAGAAGAAAAAGAAGCGGCGGCGCTTCAGGCTATTGCCCGGACAGAAGAGTTCTTCAGGTCCCTGGGAATGCCGGTCTGCCTTGGACAGATGAAGATAGGGGTACAGCCGGATTCCGTACTGCGTGAGCTTGCTGACAGCGCCACGAAGGGAGATACGGTTCGCCTGGGTTCTTTTAAGAAAATGAATGCACAGGATATGTATGAGATTTATAAGGCGGCGAACCATGCATAAGGAGGAAAAGGAGGCGTCCGGAATGATTGTTTTAAGTAAAGAAGAGATTGCGGCTTTGGCAGAGCCGGACGAGATGATGGATGTGATTGAAGAAGCCTATCGGATTTTCGGGGCCGGGGCATATTTTATGCCGCCAAGACCGGTGGTGGAACATGAGAACAAGACTCTGATGTATATGCCGTGTTACACGAAAAACATAATTGGAACGAAGATTTTGAGCATTTTCCCTGAAAATTCTAAATTAGGGCTTCCATCTATTGATGGAGTCGTCCTTTTGAATGATTATGCTACAGGTGCTCCGGTGGCGGTTCTGGACGGACAGGCAGTTACAGCATGGAGAACCGGAGCAGTAGGCGGTGTGGGAATCCGTCACCTGTCACGGAAGGACTGCCATACGGTTGGAATCGTGGGAGCAGGGGTACAGGGCTTCTATCAGGCGGTTTATGCCTGCGCGGCGAGAGAGATTCATACCGTGTATGTGTTTAATCACAGTGACAGAGATCTTACCGATTATCTGAAGCGGTTAAAAGAAGCGATTGCAGACCCGAAGGTGGAAGTAGTACAATGTAAGAAGATAGAGGAGCTTGTGAAGGCAAGTGACATTATCTGCACAGCAACACCTTCCGCAGAGCCGGTACTTCCTGATGACAGAGAGCTTCTTACGGGCAAATGTATCATTGCTATCGGTTCTTATACTCCCCAGATGCGGGAGATCCCCGATGCTGTCTGGGATCTGGTTGATAATGTGTACATAGAACTTCCCTATGCATGTGAGGAGAGCGGGGATTTGAGTCAGCCGATTGCTGCGGGAAGGCTGACACAGGATCGGATCGTTTTAATGGATCAGTTTTTAAGTTCCGGGGCGGATGAAGAAGAGATTACAAAGAAAACCACCTATTTTAAATCGGTAGGGATGGGACTCTTTGATGTGTGTGTTGCACAGAAATTATTAGAAAAGGCAAAGGAGAGATAGAAGTATGAAGGTAGTAGCAACAGAGAAAGCACCAAAGGCATTGGGACCATATTCACAGGGGTATATCCACAATGGGATTTTATATTCAGCAGGACAGATTGCCATTAATCCGGCAACGGATGCCATTGAAGCAGATACTATTGAGGGACAGACGGAGCAAGTATGCAAGAACTTAGGAGAGATCCTGAAGGCGGCAGGGACAGATTTTGAACACGTACTGAAAACCACTTGTTTTGTGGCTGATATGGGGGATTTTGCGGCATTTAATGAAGTGTATGCGAAGTACTTTACTTCCAAACCGGCCAGAAGCTGTGTCGCAGTCAAGACATTGCCAAAGAACGTGCTTTGCGAAGTAGAATTGATTGCAGTTGTTGAATAAGAAGAACATTTTTTAATCAGGATGGAAAAGAGGTTGTATAATTATGGAAGAACAGCAGCAGGGATGTTCCCCATCTGACTGCGCCGGATGTGCGCATGCAGATTCATGTGGGAGTAAGCCGGAAGATATGAAGGAACCGGCAAATCCATTTTCTCATATTAATAAGGTGATTGCCGTTGTCAGCGGGAAAGGCGGCGTAGGGAAATCTATGGTGACTGCGTCGTTTGCGCGGATGATGCGGGAGCAGGGATTAGCAGTGGGGATTCTGGATGCGGATATTACAGGACCGTCTATTCCAAAGATGTATGGATTACATGAGAGTGCGAAAGGAAGCGAGGGAGGTATCTTTCCCTGCGAGGCGAAAGACGGAACCAGGATTATGTCTGTCAATCTTCTGCTGGAGCATGAATCTGATCCGGTCATCTGGAGAGGACCGGTTATAGCGGGGGTTGTGAAGCAGTTCTGGACAGATGTTATGTGGGGAGAACTGGACTACCTTTTTGTTGATATGCCTCCGGGAACCGGAGATGTACCGCTTACTGTATTCCAGTCTCTTCCGGTGGATGGGGTGGTGATTGTCACTTCTCCGCAGGATTTGGTGCAGATGATTGTAGAGAAAGCATATAACATGGCAGAAAAAATGAACATTCCGGTGCTTGGTATTGTGGAGAATTACAGTTATCTGGAATGTCCGGATTGTGGAAAGAAGATTTCCGTATTTGGAGAAAGCCACATCGATGAGATCGCTGCCAGATTGAATATCCCAGTACTTGGCAAGATGCCTATCGATCCGAAACTTGCAGGAGTTGTAGAAGAGGAGAAGGCTTATGAGCTGGATAATCCATATCTACGGGATGCGGTGAACAAGCTTTGATCCGGTATCCCGGAAAATGAGGCGGCGGCACGGAGGTGAGATTATGATTACAATTTTTAACCGTAAGGAACTGATTACTGTATATAGTATGCAGTCTCAGGCTAAGATGCGGGACATCCTTACAGAAAATGGAATTGATTATAAGATAAGAGTGGTGAACCGTAAGAGTCCGTCGCCGATGGCGGCAGGATCGCGCGCACATACGGGGACTTTCGGAGAGAACCTTGCAATGGAATATGAATATATTTTTTATGTGAAACGGGAAGATGTTGCCAGAGCTTCCCATCTTGTTTCCAGAATCCGGTAGGAATGGCCGGAAGGCAAGATGCGGAGAGATGCAGATCGGCAGCCTGTAAATAGATGCTCAGTTCCTGGAGCGTGGCTGTGGGTCTGCCGGTATTTTTATGATATAGGAATAGAGGGAGTTCGAGGCGGACTTGTCCGCTTTGTTCCGATAAGGTATTGACAGGAAGAACATGTGTTTGTATAATGTAAAAAAGAACAAATGTTCATGCGACGGAGGTGCCTTATGAGATTACAGGAATCAATGACAGTCTATGAAAAGCTGAATATTTTAACAGATGCAGCGAAGTATGATGTGGCTTGTACTTCCAGCGGTACGGAACGTAAGAGTGACGGAACCGGTATCGGGAGCTGTCAGCAGTCGGGAATCTGTCACAGTTTCTCGGCGGATGGAAGATGCATCTCTTTGCTTAAGATTCTGTTTACGAATGAATGTGTCTATGACTGTAAGTATTGTATTAACCGCCGGAGTAATGATGTGAAAAGGGCATCCTTTACGCCGGATGAGATCTGTAATCTTACCATGGAATTTTATCGCAGAAATTATATAGAGGGGCTTTTTCTTAGCTCAGGGGTTCTGAAGAGCCCGGATTATACGATGGAGCTTTTGTATGCGGCCTTGTACAAATTACGTGTAGAGTATCATTTCCAGGGGTACATTCATGTGAAGGCAATTCCGGGAGCCAGCAGAGAGCTGGTTTACAGGCTGGGGCTTCTGGCAGACAGGATGAGCGTGAACTTAGAGCTTCCTACGGCAGAGGGACTTAAGCTTCTGGCGCCCCACAAGACCCGGAAGACGATTCTGGAACCGATGCGTCTGGTACAGAATAGGATGGAAGAGAATAAGCAAGAGATAGCTCTGTACCGGAATGCACCCAGATTTGTTCCGGCAGGACAGAGTACGCAGATGATTATTGGAGCTACACCAGAGACAGATTATCAGATTATCAATGTGGCGGAGGCGCTCTATCAGAAGTTTGGACTTAAGAGGGTATTTTATTCTGCTTTTATCCATGTGAATGAGGATAAGAATCTTCCGGCAAGGACGGACGAGGGACCGCCGCTTCTCAGAGAGCACAGGCTCTATCAGGCGGACTGGCTGCTCCGTTATTATCATTTTGAGGCGAAGGAGCTTCTTTCGGAAGAGAATCCTAATTTTAATATCTTGCTGGATCCCAAGTGCAATTGGGCGCTTCGGAATCTTGAAGTATTTCCGGTGGAAGTGAACCGTGCCAGTTATGAGATGCTGCTTCGCGTTCCGGGGCTGGGATATAAGTCTGCTATGCGGATTGTGAAGGCAAGACGGCTGGGAACGCTGGATTTTCCGGATCTTAAGAAGATGGGCGTGGTATTGAAGCGCGCCATGTATTTTCTGACCTGTAATGGGAGAATGCTGTATCCTGTAAAGATGGAGGAAGATTATATTACGCGTAATCTTCTGAATACAAAGGAACGGCTGCCGCAAGGCGTGGCGGGAATGACATACAGGCAGTTATCTTTGTTCGATGATGTAAAGTTTGGAGGTGGGCTGCATGAGAAAGATGTATATCTGCACGGATAGTGTTACCGGAATTTTCTCGGCAGTCTATGAGGCATGGAAGTCGGGAAGAGATTCGGATACCTGCGGGATTGTCTTTCGTGGAAAGGTAGAGCAGGAATTGTTTTGCGAGTACTGCGAGATAGAAGAAAGCGAAAGAAAAGCACTGGCTGTGGAGAAGATGATTCTCCGGCATTTGGGAGAGAGAGCCTATTGGGATATCTATCATGCGGCTCTTTCGGAGCGTGAAGAGAAAGGAAATGCTATATTAGGGGCGATGCTGGAAGCAAGAAGGATTCCCGACAGTACGAAGATTATGGATCATCTGAGCCATCCAATGGTGGAGAAGGTATTTGAGATGAGCAGAAGCGTGGACGGAGAGGCACACCAGTTAAAGGGATTTCTACGCTTTCGGGAATTGGAGGGAGGAATCCTGTTTGCAGAGATTACGCCAAAGAACCGGGTTCTTACCTGCCTTGCTCCTCATTTTTCGGACCGGCTGCCTACAGAGAATTGGATGATATATGACAAAAACCACCGGGAGATAGCGCTTCATGAAGCAGGCAAAAGGTGGGTTCTGGCGTCTGATGATACGTTAGATTTTGAGAAGACGAGGAATATATCAGAGGCGGAGCGGCATTTTTCAGAGCTTTGGAAGGGCTTTTGCCGGACGATTTCCATAGAAGAAAGATCGAATCCCAGGTGTCAGAGGCAGCATCTGCCACTTTGGTATAGAGTGAATATGACAGAATTTGATGCATCCTGACGGAGGGAGGAAGATGGAGAAGCAGCTGATTAGGATTTCCGTCCGCAATTTGGTAGAATTTATATTGCGGAGCGGAGATATAGACAACCGGGTAGCGACGATGGATAAAGATGCCATGCAGCTTGGAGCGAAACTGCACCGTAAGATTCAGAGGCAGATGGGGGCGGACTACCATGCGGAAGTGACATTGAAGCGGGTGATTCCTTTTGAAGAGTTCGATATACAGGTGGAAGGCCGGGCAGACGGCGTGATCGATGGTGAGGACGGTGTCTGGATTGACGAGATTAAAGGGGTTTTTAAGGAGCTTGACAGCCTGAAGGAGCCGATAGCCGTTCATTTGGCTCAGGCGAAGTGTTACGCTTGCATTTACGCTGAGAAGCAGGGGCTTGCACAGATTGGAGTGCAGATGACGTACTGTAATATGGAGACAGAAGAAGTGCGCCGTTTCCGGGAAGAGTACCAGACTCACGAGCTGGAAGAATGGTTTTTGGAATTGGTGGCGAGATATGAGAAGTGGGCGCATTTTCAGGCGGAATGGAAGAAGATTCGGGATGTTTCTATAAAAAAGATTGTGTTTCCCTATGAATACAGAGAAGGTCAGAAGAAACTGGCGGCTTCTGTGTATCGTACAATTATGCGAAGAAAAAAGCTCTTTATCCAGGCACCGACCGGTGTGGGGAAGACGATGGCTGCCGTCTTTCCTTCCGTGAAAGCAGTTGGAGAAGGATTGGGAGAGAAACTCTTTTATCTTACGGCTAAGACAATAACCAGGACGGTGGCAGAGCAGGCGTTTGGGATTCTTGCCGAGAGAGGGTTAGAGTATAAAGTCATTACGTTGACGGCGAAGGAGAAAATCTGTTTTTGTGAAAAGACAGATTGTAACCCGGACTATTGCCCCTATGCAAAAGGACATTTTGACAGAGTGAATGATGCGGTGTTTGAATTGATTACAACACAGAAGAAAATCAGCCGTCCTGTGCTGGAGGCACAGGCTGAGAAGTGGAAAGTCTGCCCTTTTGAATTGGGACTTGATACGGCGCAATGGGTGGATGCTGTTATCTGTGATTATAATTATGTATTCGATCCGAATGCCCATTTGAAGCGCTTTTTTGGAGAAGGTGTGAAAGGGGAGTATTTGTTTTTAATTGATGAGGCTCATAATCTGGTGGAGCGCGGGCGCAAGATGTATAGCGCAAGCCTGTATAAAGAGGATGTCCTGCATGTGAGAAGGCTGGTGAAGCACATGGATGGCAGGCTTGCGGGAAGATTGGACGAGTGTAATAAGCAGCTTCTGGAGCTTAAGCGGGAGTGCGATGGGATTCAGGTGCTAAACAGCGCGACACATATTTATCTGAAGCTTTTGCAGGTTATAGCAGAGCTGGAACGCTTCCTGGAAGAGTACAAGGATGAGGCGGTAAGAGAGGAAGTGCTGAATCTGTACTTTACGGTAAGGAATTTTGTGAGTGTATACGAACATTTGGATGAGAATTATCTTATTTATTGTGAGTTGGAAAAAGACGGAAGATTTCAGATCCGTCTGTTTTGCGTAAATCCGGCTGTGAACCTGAAAGAGTACCTGGAAAAAGGAAACAGTACGATATTCTTTTCTGCCACCTTGCTGCCGATTCATTATTATAAACAACTTCTCAGTACCGAGAAAGATGATTATGCCGTATATGCGGAGTCGGTATTTCCACCGGATAACAGGCTCCTGGTATTGGGGACAGATGTCAGCACCAAATATACACTGCGGGGAGAAAAGATGTATCGGCGCTATGCAGAATACTTGCTTACGGCGGCCTTGGCGAAGAAGGGAAATTATATGGCATTTTTTCCTTCTTACAGATTCATGGAAGAGGTCTATACCGTGTTTGCAGAGATGGTAGAAGACAGGGGAGCGTGTGTGGATTGCCTGATACAGGCTCCTTATATGTCAGAGGAAGCAAGAGAAATCTTTCTGGAGAGCTTTGAAGAAGCGAGGGAAGGGAGCCTGATGGGGTTTTGCGTAATGGGCGGTATTTTTTCAGAAGGAATTGACTTGTCAGAGGATAAGCTGATTGGTGCGGCAATTGTGGGAACCGGTCTTCCCCAGGTATGCAGGGAGAGGGAACTTTTGAAGGATTATTTTGACGCAAGGGGCGTAAGAGGATTTGATTATGCTTATGTATATCCGGGAATGAACAAGGTGCAGCAGTCTGCGGGACGGGTAATCCGGACTGAGGAAGACAGAGGGATTATCCTGCTTTTAGATGAAAGATTCAGAGAACCCGGGTATCAGGAGACCTTTCCGCGGGAGTGGAAGGACATCCGACAATGTACGATTTCCAGTGTGGGAGCGATGCTCCGGGAATTTTGGGAAGGCAATCTTTAGGTATTATTTATAAAAAAGAGTGATTATCACAAACTCCTGTGTTAAAATAATAATCGGATAAATATTAGCAGAGGTGAATGTTGTAGGATGAAGAAGTTTGAAAAGGTAATGGCGGCGGCAGCAATGATTTTTCTGATTATTGCACTTTTGCTTACCAGTTTCCAGGTGGCAATTTATGGAGATTCTGAATATAGATTCTATGAGAGAGAATATGAAAAATATGGAGTGACGGAAGCGTTAGGGATGGAGATGTCTGACGTGATGGATGTTACGGACAAGATGATGGCATATCTGATTGGCCAGAGGGAAGAATTGTCTGTGATAACAACGGTGGAAGGAAAAGAACAGGATTTTTTTAATGAACAGGACAGGCTGCATATGGCAGATGTGAAGAATCTGTTCCTTGGCGGTCTGAAATTGCGGTGGATACTGCTTGGTGGTTCTGTACTTCTTTTTCTGATTCTTGCATTTCGGAAAGTGAATTTAGGAGAGGCGCTTCCAAGAGCCTATTTCCAGGCGCTGGGCATTTGCGGGGGTCTGACGGTAGTGATGGGAGTTTTATTTGCATCAGATTTTAATAAGTATTTTACGATTTTCCATGAAATCTTTTTTACAAATGATTTATGGCTGTTTGACCCGGAGACGGATTATATGATCCGAATGTTGCCGGAAGGCTTCTTTTATGATATGGTTATGCGGATAGGAGCATGTTTTGTGGGAGGGCTTATCCTACTGGCTGCCGTCTTTTTCCTATGGGGGAAAAAGACAAAAAATAGGCATAACGCATAAAAGAATTGCAAGATATTGCTTTCACTAATGGCACGGGCGTGCTATTATGAGATAAAGATTAAAAAAATAAGTGGAGGAAGTTTTATGAACGGTGTAAAACGAGTATATGTTGAGAAAAAACCGGAGTTTGCAGTACAGGCGAAGGATCTGAGGCATGAAATCAGAGGATATCTGGGAATTAAGACACTGGATAATGTCCGTATTTTGATTCGTTATGATGTGGAGAATCTTTCTGATGATACTTTTGAGAAAGCATGTAATGGAATTTTCAGTGAGCCTCCTGTTGATGTATTATATAAAGAGGAGTTCCCGATAGAGGAAGGAAACAGGGTGTTTTCTGTAGAATTTCTTCCGGGACAGTTTGACCAGCGTGCTGATTCGGCTGTACAGTGTGTGCAGTTTATTAAAGAGGACGAAAAGCCGGTAATCAAGACAGCTACAACCTACGTTGTGGAAGGAGAGATTACGGATGAAGAATTTGAGGCGATTAAGAATCATTGCATTAATCCGGTAGATTCCCGTGAGACAGGAATGGAGAAACCGGAGACTTTGGTAACGGTATTTGACGAGCCTGCGGATGTTATGATTTTCGATGGATTTAAGGATATGGCTGAAGATGTGCTGAAGGAACTGTATGATTCCCTTGGCCTTGCTATGACATTTAAAGACTTCCTTCATATTCAGAAGTATTTTAAGGAAGAGGAAGACAGAGATCCGTCTATGACAGAGATCCGGGTATTGGATACTTACTGGTCAGATCATTGTCGCCACACCACTTTTTCAACGGAGCTTAAGGAAGTGACGTTTGGTGAGGGAGATTATAGAGCTGTGATTGAAGGAACCTATCAGCAGTATCTGGCAGATCACAGTGAGATTTTTAAAGGCAGGGAGGATAAGTTCGTCTGCCTGATGGATCTGGCTTTGATGGCAATGAGAAAGTTAAAAAAGGAAGGAAAGCTTGATGACCAGGAAGAGTCTGATGAAATCAATGCCTGCAGTATTGTCGTACCGGTAACGGTGGATGGCGTGGAAGAAGAGTGGCTTGTGAACTTTAAAAATGAGACGCATAACCACCCGACGGAGATTGAACCTTTCGGCGGCGCTGCTACCTGTCTTGGAGGCGCAATCCGTGATCCGCTGTCAGGACGTACTTATGTATACCAGGCAATGCGTGTGACCGGCGCTGCAGACCCGACCGTGTCAGTAAAAGATACGATGAAGGGAAAGCTTCCGCAGAAGAAGCTTGTCCGGGAAGCTGCCCATGGCTACAGCTCCTATGGAAATCAGATCGGGCTTGCAACCGGGGCTGTAAAGGAAATTTATCATCCCAATTATGTTGCGAAACGTATGGAGATTGGTGCGGTTATGGGTGCTGCCCCGAGAAGAGCGGTTATCCGTGAGACGTCTGATCCGGGGGATATTATTATTCTCCTTGGCGGACGTACCGGGCGTGACGGCTGCGGCGGCGCTACAGGTTCTTCTAAGGTGCATACAGAAGAATCCATTGAGACCTGCGGAGCAGAGGTTCAGAAGGGAAATCCGCCTACAGAGCGTAAGATACAACGGCTTTTCCGCAGAGAAGAAGTAAGCCGTTTGATTAAGAAATGTAATGACTTCGGCGCAGGCGGCGTGTCCGTTGCAATCGGTGAGCTGGCAGCCGGGCTGAAAGTTGATCTGGATAAGGTGCCGAAGAAGTATGCAGGTCTTGACGGAACAGAGATTGCCATTTCTGAGTCTCAGGAGCGTATGGCAGTTGTTGTTGACCCCAAAGATGTGGAAGAGTTTATGGGATATGCCAAGGAAGAGAATCTGGAGGCGGTAGAGGTTGCGGTTGTAACAGAAAGTCCAAGGCTGGTTCTTTCCTGGAGGGGCAAAGAAATCGTGAATCTGTCCCGTGCATTTCTGGATACCAATGGCGCCCATCAGGAAACTGCCGTTGCGGTAGATATTCCGAATAAGGCTGACAGTATTCTGACGGATAAAGTGGAAGTAGATGACGTAAAAGAGAAATGGCTGGATACGCTGCGTGATCTGAATGTGTGCTCGCAGAAAGGACTTGTTGAGATGTTCGATGGTTCCATCGGAGCAGGTTCTGTATTCATGCCGCATGGCGGAAAGTACCAGATGACAGAGACGCAGGCGATGGTTGCGAAGCTTCCGGTGCTTACAGGGGATTGCGATACGGTGACGATGATGAGTTACGGATTCGATCCGTATTTGTCAAGCTGGAGTCCATACCATGGAGCTGTGTATGCAGTGACAGAATCTGTGGCAAAGATTGTAGCTGCCGGCGGCGATTATAAGAAGATTCGCTTTACCTTCCAGGAATATTTCCGGCGCATGACAGAAGACCCGCACAGATGGAGCCATCCGGTTACTGCACTTTTGGGAGCTTACAGTGCACAGCTTGGATTTGGTCTGCCGTCTATTGGCGGTAAGGACAGTATGTCGGGAACTTTTGAAGATATTGACGTTCCGCCTACCTTGGTATCCTTTGCCGTTGATGTGGCGAAAGAAAAAGATATTATTACACCGGAGCTTAAAAAAGCAGGGAATAAACTGGTATGGCTTAGAATTGATACAGATGAGAATGATTTGCCGGATTACGGGAAGGTTATGGAGCAGTACGGCAAGTTTTCAGATGATATTCACAGCGGCAGGATCGTATCAGCATATGTACCGGATCGCCACGGCGTGATTGCTGCTGTAAGCAAGATGGCATTTGGAAATGGCATGGGTGTAAAGATTGAACATAATATGGATCCGAGAGAGTTGTTTGCTCCGGCGTTTGGTGATTTGATTGCGGAAGTCCCGGCGGATAAGGTGGGCGAGCTTCGTATCACCTATACGGTAATCGGAGAAGTGACCGATAATGGTGTATTTGCATATGGTAATACAGTGATTGCTCTTGATGAAGCGGTGGATGCATGGAAAGAAACTCTTGAGAAGGTGTTTAAGACGAATTCCGGTGCCCAGGACGGACCGACAGCGTTTTTTGTTGCGGGAAAAGAGACAGAAGAGGGCGGATTGGAAGAAGATGGATGCTTCCATGCAAAGAAGGTTCATATCTGCAGCCATAAGATTGCACAGCCGACCGTCTTTATTCCGGTATTCCCGGGAACAAACTGCGAATATGACAGTAAGAAGGCATTTGAGCGCGCCGGTGCGAAGGTAATTACGAAAGTGTTTAAGAATATGGACGCAGCAGATATTGTTGATTCTGTCGGTGTATTTGAGAAGGCTATTAACGAGTCTCAGATTATTATGTTCCCGGGCGGATTCAGTGCTGGCGATGAGCCGGACGGTTCTGCTAAGTTCTTTGCAACTGCTTTCCAGAATGCAAAGATTAAGGAGGCGGTACAGAAGCTTTTGAATGAACGCGACGGACTGGCACTGGGTATCTGTAATGGATTCCAGGCGCTTGTGAAGCTTGGGCTGGTGCCGAATGGAGCAATCACGGGACAGACAGCAGATTCGCCGACATTGACGTACAATACCATCGGACGCCATATTTCCAAGATGGTATATACAAAGGTTGTTACAAATAAATCTCCATGGCTCCAGATGGCAGAGCTTGGCGGCGTATATACGAATCCGGCGTCTCATGGAGAAGGGCGGTTTGTTGCGAGCAATGAGTGGATTGGCAGATTGTTTGCAAATGGACAGGTTGCTACCCAATATTGTGATCCGGAAGGAAACATCAGTATGGATGAAGAGTGGAATGTCAACGGATCCTATTATGCAATCGAAGGTATTACAAGCCCGGATGGCCGTGTACTTGGTAAGATGGCGCATTCTGAGAGAAGAGGGCGTTCTGTGGCAATTAACATTTATGGCGAACAGGATATGAAAATATTTGAGTCAGGCGTTGCATATTTTAAATAAAAAAAGTCAAGAAAATAGAACAAAATAGATATGAATGCAGGAAAACGAAAAAAAGTTGCAAAAAATTAAAAAAATGTCTTGTGTTTTATGCCATATTACTTTAATATGGTAAAGGACAAAGGCGTCAAAACAGAGTGGGCTCCAGAGTCTGCTCTGTTTTTAATTTTTTGTATCAAGGAGGAAAAAACTATGTCATATGTTGATGAGGTCATTCAGAGGGTTGTTGAAAAGAATCCGGCAGAACCGGAATTCCATCAGGCAGTAAAGGAAGTACTGGAATCACTGCGGGTAGTTGTAGAAGCAAATGAAGAAAAATTCAGAAAAGAAGCATTGCTTGAGAGACTGGTTGAGCCGGAAAGACAGATTAAGTTCCGTGTACCGTGGGTAGATGATAAAGGACAGGTACAGGTAAATACCGGTTACCGTGTACAGTTTAACAGTGCAATCGGACCATACAAGGGAGGATTACGTCTTCACCCATCTGTAAACCTTGGTATTATTAAATTCCTCGGTTTTGAACAGATTTTCAAGAATTCCTTAACAGGTCTGCCAATCGGCGGCGGCAAGGGTGGTTCTGACTTTGACCCGAAGGGTAAATCTGACAGAGAGGTTATGGCATTCTGCCAGAGCTTTATGACAGAGTTGTGCAAATATATTGGTGCGGATACTGATGTACCGGCTGGTGATATTGGAACAGGTGCAAGAGAGATCGGCTATATGTTCGGACAGTATAAGAGAATCCGCGGAGTCTATGAAGGCGTGCTGACCGGAAAGGGATTAAGCTATGGCGGATCTCTGGCAAGAACAGAGGCTACCGGTTACGGTCTTCTTTATCTGACACAGGAAATGCTGAAGCTGAATGGAATTGATATTGCAGGTAAGACTGTAGCAGTATCCGGTTCTGGTAATGTTGCGATTTATGCGACACAGAAAGCACAGCAGATGGGAGCTAAGGTTGTGACGGTCAGCGATTCTAACGGCTGGGTATATGATCCGGAAGGAATTGATGTTGCAGCGTTAAAGGAAATCAAAGAAGTAAAACGTGCAAGACTGACAGAGTATAAGAATTATCGCCCGAATTCAGAATATCATGAAGGAAGAGGAGTTTGGTCTGTAAAAGTTGACATTGCTCTTCCATGTGCTACACAGAATGAACTGTTATTAGATGATGCAAAGGCGCTGGTTGCTAACGGATGTATTGCTGTTGCAGAAGGAGCTAACATGCCTACCACCATGGAAGCTACCGAATACCTGCAGCAGAACGGTGTATTATTTGCACCTGGCAAAGCTGCGAATGCAGGCGGTGTTGCTACATCTGCTTTGGAAATGTCCCAGAATAGCGAACGTCTCAGCTGGACATTCGAGGAAGTGGATGGCAAGCTGAAGGATATCATGGTAAATATCTGCCACAATATGACAGACGCTGCTAAGAGATATGGCGCAGAAGGCAATTATGTTGTAGGCGCAAATATCGCAGGATTTGAGAAGGTAGTAGATGCAATGACTGCACAGGGAATTGTATAAGCGTGAAAAAAAGTGGTGAAAAAAAGCAAAAAAACTATTGACATTTGTTCAGGTTGGTAGTATGATAGACGAGTGGGTTGCGGAAAAGCAACCCACAAGACTGGGATCTTAGCTCAGCTGGGAGAGCATCTGCCTTACAAGCAGAGGGTCACAGGTTCGAGCCCTGTAGGTCCCATTTTGTAACAGATTTGCTGTTACAATGGTTTCAAATTACAGAATGTGATGGAAAACCGAATATGGCGGGATAGCTCAGTTGGCTAGAGCACACGGTTCATACCCGTGGTGTCGCTGGTTCAAATCCAGTTCCCGCTACTTGAGAATGAGAGACAGATAACTGTCTCTCATTTTTAGTATAACGAAAAATCTAACGATTCCGTTATTTGCATTTAAAATCAATCGGGCTGTCAATCAATGTTGCTGCCTGAAATTCGTGTTTGTGATTATCTTCTTTCTCGGTACAGTCTTTGATGAAATGCACATGCTTGCCGCCGCCTACATCAATTGCACCGGAGGTTTTTCCGCAAAATTCGTGGAAGTGTTCATCTGTGAAGTCGGTGCGGAACTTTACTTCGTGAAAATGGTCGTTTTTCCCCGGTATATAGATAGCTTCACCGGTTACGGTACAGAATCTGTGATTGTGGCAGTCATTACATTCTTCAAAAATCCCGGTGCTGCCTGTTAATTCGTGGACATGTTTTTGTTTATTACAATTATTTTGATTATTATACATGAAATATTTCCTTTTTTCTTTTAGCATATGCTGTGGAGGGCAAGACGTGCGGTGAAAAAGGATTGGGTGTTGCGTTTGTTTTTTGTATATCTTATACTAAATAAATAATAATAAAAGAAAACCAGGCGGAAAAGGAGGACAGGTGATGCGTGTTGGCATGGGATATGATGTTCATAGATTGACTGAAGACAGAGATTTGATTTTGGGTGGGGTGAAAATTCCTTATGAGAAAGGACTTCTGGGACATTCCGATGCGGATGTGCTGCTGCATGCAATTATGGATGCACTGCTGGGGGCGGCGGCGCTTGGCGATATCGGGAAGCATTTTCCGGATACGGATCCACAGTATAAAGGGATTTCCAGTATGAAGCTTTTGGAACATGTAGGAAGATTGATTGACAATGAGTTATATGTGATTGGAAATATAGATGCGACGATTATTGCCCAGCGCCCGAAAATGGCGCCGTATATTGAGAAAATGCGGGAAAATGTGGCAACGGCGCTTCATATCGAAAAGAATCAGATAAATATTAAGGCGACGACAGAGGAAGGGCTTGGATTTACCGGGACAGGAGAAGGGATTTCGGCTCAGGCGGTGGTATGCCTTGAGACGATTGCAAATTACAGTTATGCAGTCGGAGTGGATGAGCAGAGCAAGTGCGCAGGCTGCTGCGGCTGCCCGCATACAGATGGGGAGGCAGAGTAATATGCATATCAGAAAGTTGGCGGAAATGGAACACGGGAAAACTCGCTCTCTGTATGAAGAGGTATTTTCAGAAGACAGTTCGTCTTTCATTGATTATTATTATTCTGAAAAGACGAAGGATAACACGATATTTGTTGTGGAGGAGGACGGAGGTATCCAGGCAATGCTTCATCTCAATCCCTATACATTGATGGTAAATGGAAGAAAGGAACCATCCCACTACATTGTGGCAGTTGCAACCAGAGAAAAGTACCGGAAGAGAGGATATATGGCAGGGCTTCTGAAAGAATCCTTGCGTTCTATGTATAAAGAAGGTGAACCTTTTACGTTCTTGATGCCTGCAAGCGAAAGCATTTATACACCTTATGGATTTCGGACGGTGTATGAACAGGAGCACAGGTATTTGACAAAAACAGAATGCAGCGGCGATGGAATAAGGCTTGCGGAGGAAAAAGATTGTGAGGCTCTTGCAGCATTTGCAGAACATGCATTGGCGGGGCGCGCGAAGGTCTATGCAGAGCGGACGCCCGCATATTATAGAAGGCTTTTGAAAGAATACAGAAGTGACGGCGGAAACTTGGCAATTATAGAAGAAGATGGAAAGATATGTGATCTGCGTCCGATAGTAACAGAAGCGGAAAATGAAAAGCCTAAAATTATGGTTCGGATTGTGTATTTAAAACGGTTGCTGCAGATTCTTGAGCTGCGTTGCCTGATGGCGGCATGTTTCCACGTGACAGACCCGCTTATAGAGGAAAATAACAAATGTTTCTTGCTGACAGGCACAGAATTTTCCGGAGTCATGCTGATGGAGGGAAAACCCGAAAACAGCGAAGGCGTATTGACGGTAGAGGCATTGGGCAGCCTGATATTCGGAAGTAAGACAGTGGAAGAAATTGCCGCAGAAGAGGGAGTATCCATGACAGAAAGGTTAAAGGGGGAACTTGAGAAAATTGTGCCGCTTTCACCTATTTATCTGAATGAAATTGTGTAAAGGGGTTGGAACATCGAATAAAAAATCGTAGAGTAAGCAGCTCTACGATTTTTTTTGCAAGAACAATTAGTTTAAGTTTAAAACAAAATGCTTGTCAATAAATGCTCAAAAAAAAGCAATTATTTACTACAAATTAGTCAATTTATGATATATTTCTATCATTTCTTAGAAAAAGCAGCGTTTATTTATGTCTCCTCCTTTTTTCGTTTTTGCTATTTACATTTACGGTAACAGCTGATACAATGTATCTAACTTGCAACAAAATATGTAATCTATTCTCGTTGCATTCTTTATTTTCTATTTGGTCTTAGGCGTTTCGCCGCATTGTCCAAATATAGTTACTTAATTTCTTAAATATTTACAAATGAAAGAAAGGACTGACTCTATGCCTGATACTAATTATCAACTACTGCTACATGATGAAATTAACTGGGACGAAGTAAGCGGACCTATTGGCATTCCTCTGACGAATGATTATCTGTTCCGTGCGCTGCTCCAAAGGAACAACCAGGTTCTGAAATCACTGCTTTGCTCCCTTCTGCATCTGAATATTTCCGATGTCCATTCGGTCACTATCACCAATCCCATCGAATTAGGTAAAACGATTACCGACAAGGAATTTATTTTGGATATTCGGATTGAACTGAACCGGAATACTGTCATCAACCTTGAGATGCAGGTCGCCAACGAAGGAAACTGGCCTGAGCGTTCGCTTTGCTACCTCTGCCGTGCCTTTGATAACCTAAACAGCGGGGATGATTATACTGCCGTCAAACCCGCAATCCATATCGGCATCCTGGATTTTACACTTTTTGAGGATTCTCCCGAATTCTACGCTACTTATCGGATAATGAACGAAAAAACCAGACGTATTTATAGTGACAAACTGCGTCTTTCTGTGCTAGACTTAAGTTGTATCAATCTGGCAACGGAAGAGGACATGCAGTATGGAATCGATCACTGGGCAAGCCTCTTCAAAGCTACCACATGGGAGGAATTAAAAATGCTTGCAAAATCGGATAAATATTTACAGGACGCTGTTGACTCCGTTTATGTCCTGACACAGGACGAAAAGATCCGCCAGCAGTGTGAGGCAAGGGAAGACTACCGACGCCGCACAGCTGGCCGGGAGAGAATGCTGAAAGAAGCGTTGGAGGAAAAAGAGAAATTAGCTGCCGAGAAGCAGCAATTAACTTCTGAAAAACAGCAATTATCGGAAGAAAATCAACGTCTCGTTCAATTGCTTCTTGAAAATGGAATTAAAACAAATTAACAATCTTAAAGGAAGGGAAGATGAAATATTTCAAATTCATTTTCCCTTCTTTTTTCTGTCTCTTTTATTCCAATATTATTACATTTTTTGCTGAACCACCAAATGTTTCGTAGAGCTGCTTACTCTACGAGTATTATTGCGTAAATATGAAAAGGAGGGTAGCGAAGAGAAAATGATATTTATGTAGCAAAGCAAAACAATATTGTAGAAAAGGAGATTATTATGAGGAAGTGGAAAAAAGGCTGCGCAGGGCTTCTGACAGCAGCAATGGCGATCGGCATGGTTGCTCCGGGTGCGGTAAAGACAGTGGACGCGGCGAATACGGTAGTCGATGAATTGATACCGAAGTGGCAATATGATTTCGAAGGTAATCTTGAGGAAACTGATAGTGAAATAGAGGCAACAGCGAAGCAGGATCATCTGAGTTCTGATTATACGGGAGAGATCCAATATGTTACTGGAAGAGATGGCGCAGGGCAGGCTGTATATCTGGATGGAAGCTATGGACTGGATTTGAATTTGCCATCCGAAGGAAGAACTGCCGATTATACGATTTCTTTTTGGGCTAACCCACAGGCAGATATGGGATGGGCAGATTCATTGATTAACTGGGGAGTACGAGCTACTGGAAATAATGACAACTGGATTTCTCTTGCAGGCAATGGTATATGGAGCGCTATCAACAATCAGAATAATAATATGGTTGGCTATACCAGAGTAAATAATGAATGGCAGCAGTATATCATATCTGTTCAGGGAAATACAGCTTCTATTTACAGAAATGGAATGCTTGATTGTACACAGACGGTAAGTGAAACCGCTTTTACAAATTTGGATAGTACAATGTGT
Organism: Dorea acetigenes; assembly: GCF_025567385.1. NCBI lineage: Bacteria > Bacillati > Bacillota > Clostridia > Lachnospirales > Lachnospiraceae > Dorea > Dorea acetigenes. The sequence goes on along the minus strand of NZ_JAOQJU010000007.1, from coordinate 79,701 downwards.
CTGGGTATCAATGCTTGGGATACTAATGCCAATTGTCAATTTGATGAAGTAAAGATTTACGATGTAGCGGTAGATGCAACGCAGGCTGAGCTTTTATATAAGGGTGGCAGTGCGATTACAACAGAGACACAGTATATAAGAATTGGAAAAACAATTGAACTGGATACGGTTAATGTGGCGGCACTTTCTGACTGTACAGTGAACTGGGTATCTGATAATTCTGATATCGCAACGGTTGAAGATGGCATAGTGACAGGTAAGAGCAAAGGAACTGCGACGATTACCGCAAATTGGATAAGAGAAGGTCGGGTTGTAGCAAGTGACAGTATTGCTGTAAATGTTCTTCAGGAAAAGGGACAATTAATTGCAGATTTTACTTTTGATGATGCTGATGAGGGTCTTAAAGGTGCAGGCGCTGTTGCAACTCCAGTTGGAGATGTGGCGTTTGCAGATGAGAATGGCGGAACAGTTTTAGATATGCGAAGTGGTAATGTATATCTGGACGTTAAAAAAGAGGATGGCAGCAGCCTTTTGACTGGTTGTGAGGAGTTAACAGTCTCTTATGATAGAAATAATGTGACGGATGGTCATAATTGGGTGCTTTACGCCACATCAGAAGGCACTACATCATATGTCGGAATAAAAGATTTTATAAATGGCTGGATAGATACATTCCGGGGACCGAACGTGGCTTCTAATGCTTATGGAGGAACGGGATGGCATCATGTTGATGTCGTTTTTGCGGAAGATGGAATACGGATTTATGCTGACAGTGTGTTGGTGAATGAGTATCCTAATAAAACAGAGAGTTTGACTGGCATATTAAAGGAGGACAGTAAACTCTGGATTGGTAGATCAGATTGGGGCGATGGTGAGTATTTTAAAGGATATTTGGATAACTTTAAAATCTACAATTACGCTCTGACAGCTGAGGAAGTTGCGGATGAATTTGCAGGTAAAGAGGAGGCTGACAAGACAGCCCTTCAGGCAGCAGTTGACAGCGCAATTGCAGATACAGATGCGGACAAGTACACAGAAGCAAGTTGGGCGGTATATACTGCGGCGCTTGCAGATGCAAAAGCTATACTTGCAGATGCAGATGCAACGCAGGAAAATGTGGATGCAGCGGTAGCGGCACTTGGACAGGCAACAGAAGCGCTGGTAACTAAAGAAGCGGAACTTGAGTCAATTAAAGCAGCAGCGATTGAAGAATTGAACAGCTATGCAAATGCAGATGATTATCGCGAGGATGAGAAAGCAACACTTCAAGTAGCAATTGCAGGCGGGACAAAGGCAATTCAGGCTGCAACGACAGCAGAAGAAGTAACTAAGGCTCTTACAGATGCGAAAGAGGTCATTGATGGTATTCCAACAGATGCAGCCCTGGCAGAGAAAGAGTTTAACGAGGCAATGGAAAATGCTTATACTGTCTTGGAAAGTTATAAAGCTGATGTTATATATCTAACCGAACAGCAGCAGGAGTATGATGCTATAATCAGTGATGCATATGAAGCAATTGAAGGCATGAGCAGTGCAGAAGAAATTAATCAATATATTGCCAGTGTCAAAGCACAGATTGATGCACTTCCGACAGCAGAAGAGTTGACTGTGACAAAGGTTACGATTAATGAAGGTTCTGAGATGGCATTGGAAGAAGGAGCTGACGCTGTACTTACGGCTGTAGTTGAAGCCGGTGAAAAGGCAGATAAGACAGTTAACTGGTCTTCAAGCGATGATTCTATTGTATCCGTTGCTCAGGATGGAAAAATTACCGCTAATAGTGTTGGAGAGGCAGTAATAACTGCAAGTGTGAAAGAAAATGCTGATTCTGATAACAACATTACTGCAAAGATTACGATTACAGTTGAGGCTAAGAAATATACAGTCAGCATTAATAATGCTGGTACCATTGAAGAAATCGGAAGATATGAAGCTCTGGATCTTGTGAAGGTAACAGCGCCGGAAGCACCGGAAGGTCAGAAATTTGTATATTGGAAGACGGACAAGGATAAAATTGTTTGTTATGCAGCAAACTATAGTTTCTATGTAATGGAAGATGTAACATTGATTCCGGTTTATGCAGAGGCAGAAACAGAAGTAGAAGAACAGGTTACGCTTTTATGTACATCTACATATAACAAAAATACTAATAAAATGTCCTTTACAGCAAAGCGTTCACTTCCGGCGGGATATAAAGTAGTAAGCCATGGTGTGATTATTACAGATAGTAAAGGCTGGAGTGCTTTTGAAAGCAATGAAAAAGAGCTGTTTGTGATTGGCGCAAGCAGGACGATGAAAGCAACAGCTAAGACAACAGGACTGCAGGGTACTTATGTAGCAAGCAGAACATGCACAGCAACAGACACTTGGTATGGAAAGGCATTTTTAATTTATCTTGATAAAAATGGAGAAGAGCATACCGTTTATAGCGATGTTACAAGTTGTCAGGCAATTGTAAAATAAGTAAGGAGTGATAAAATGGCTAAAGTGAAAGAGTTTTATGCTGATCCGAAAATGGAAGTAATTCGGTTTGAGGTAGAAGATATTATACTTACTTCGGGTACGGATGATTATGATGAAGGTGGAGATGGGGATTGGGAATCCTCTGGAGACGGTTGGGATTCATAATCCTCGGTTTTTGAAATTCTGCGAAATTGCGAAGGCATTACTGGCTTTTGAAGGCGGTAATGCCTTCACTTAGTAAAGGGAAAAGAGGAGTGTAATGATGAAGAAAACGAAAAAATGCATTATTATATTATTCATTATCCTTCTGCTTGGAATCTGCATAGCGGTTGGGTTCGGATTGGCGAGGAAAAAGGGAGCGGATAGTGCGACGACAGATGGGGCACAGGAAAAAAT